>JAAFHG010000252.1 GCA_013297585.1 Chitinophagales bacterium | reverse complement strand
CAGTAGCTATAAAACCATTGTAACTATTTATAAAAATTAAATTAACCAGCAATAAAAATAACGTTATGCAACAACTAAAAAATATTTCAAAAGCCTTACTAATAGCTATTTTACTGGTAGTAACATCAAACAGCTATAGCCAAAAAAAGATAGTAAAACTAGGCTTTATTGCACTAACAGACTGCGCCCCATTGGTAATGGCCAAAGAACTTGGCTTATTTACAAAATATGGTATTGAAATTCAGCTTACCAAAGAGGCATCTTGGGCAGTAATAAGAGATAAAATTTTAAATGGCGAGCTAGATGGTGCACATTGCCTATACTCAATGCCATTTTCTGTATATACTGGTATTGGTGGCAAAGCTGGCAGCGAAATGCGCATAGCTATGACACTAAATAACAATGGGCAAGCTATTACACTATCAAAAGATTTTTGTGGCTTACTTGGCTTTAAAGAAACTAAAAAAGTTGCAGCGGCTATAAAAAACGTTCAATCGAGAAAAGAGGTAACTTTTGCAATGACATTTCCGGGTGGCACACACGATATGTGGTTACGTAACTGGCTTGCAGCTTGTGGCGTTAACAGCAAAAGTATAGGCATTATTACGATACCACCACCACAAATGGTAGCTAACATGAAAGTTGATAATATGGAAGGATTTTCAGTTGGAGAACCTTGGAACGGTGTAGCTGCACAGCAAAATATTGGCTTTACCCATATTGCTTCGCAAGATGTATGGAAAAATCATCCGGAAAAAGCATTAGTTGTAAATCCTGCATTTGCAGATGGCCGCAGAGAAGACTTGAAAAACGTAATGAAAGCCATACTTGAAGCTTGTAAATGGCTTGATGATATGGGCAATAGAAATAAAGCTGCATCAATACTTACAAGACCTAATTATGTAAACGCAGCTTTACCTGTAATACAAGCTAGACTACTTGGTAGCAACGATTTAGGTTGCGACTTAGGAGTACAAAAATATAAAGACGATTACATGTTGTTTCACAATAAAGGCAATACCAATGCACCTAAAGTTGGCTATGGTATTTGGTTTTTAACGCAGTATGCAAGATTTGGTATGCTACCAAGTTTACCTGCTAATTATAAAGACATTGCTAATAAAATAGTTATGGATGAGTTATATGCAGAAGTTGCTAAAAGTATGGGCATAGCAATACCTACCGATGATATGAAACCATTTAAAACAAATTTAGAAACCATTGTTTTTGACCCTAACAACCCTAAACCCTACTTGGCAGGATGTACTAAATAGTTATCATCCTAAGAAACGAAAATTCTCTCTTTGTTTTAGTTTTTCTAACTGATTGCTTGCCATATGAAATACTTTATTTAATCAGTTATCGCTTAAAACATCAATTATGAAAAATAAACTCATTCAAACCTTACTATCTGTAGGTTATTTTTTAGCAGGTATGCTAATATTGATAGGTATTTGGGCTATTATATCTAAGATTACAAAAAACGAAGTGCCTTCACCAACAATGACTTTGGAGGTTTTTAAAGAAGTTATTAAACAGCCTTTTCAAAACGATGCAGATGTAAAGGGTATTGGCACTAAATTATTAAGCTCATTAGGCAGGGTGGGTATTGGTTTTACAATTGGCAGTTTACTAGCTATTCCTTTAGGTTTAATGCTGGGTTCAAGTAAAATAATGATGAATATTTGTAACCCAATTATCCAAATTCTGCGCCCTGTATCGCCATTGGCTTGGTTTCCATTGGGCTTAGCTATTTTTAAAGATAGCCCACAGGCAAGCATTTTTATGATTATCATCTGCTGCTTGTGGCCTACACTTATCAATACGGCTTTTGGTGTTTCTACCATACCTCAAGATCATAAAAATGTGGGTAAGGCTTTTGGCTTTTCTACATTTAAATATGTTACAAAAATTATGATCCCTTATTCGTTGCCACACATTTTTACTGGGCTAAAATTATCTGTAGGTATTGCATGGATGGTGATAGTGGCTGGCGAGATGCTAAGTGGTGGTAGTGGCTTAGGAAATTTTGTGTGGGAAGAGGGTTTTAATGGTGGCAGTGTAGCCAAAATTTTAGTGGCCATTGTAATAATAGGTGTAGTAGGCTTACTGCTAGACAAAGCATTCTCGGCTTTACAAAAGAAAGTCTCATTTACTGCATAATACTTATTAATAAAACTAAATTCAGTAACACATTAAATACCTGTTATGACACAAACCATTTCGCAAAAAAATCAACAAATAGCAGATGCCATTTTAGAACCTGTTTTAAACGACGATGCAATTAATATAACTAACGTAACCGTAAGTTTTAAAACGCCTAAAGGTATTTATACGGCCGTAAAAGACATAAACTTACAAGTAAAAAAAGGTGAAATTGTTGCATTAATTGGTCACTCAGGTTGTGGCAAATCTACCCTAATGGGCACTATAAGTGGCATGGTTGCACCTACACAAGGCGATGTAACAGCCAATGGAAAAACTGTAAAAGGCCCAGGCCCAGATAGGGGTATTGTATTTCAAAATTACTCTTTACTGCCTTGGCTTACCGTATACAAAAATATTTATGAAGCTGTAGATAGCACCATGAAAAATTTAAGTGCTGCCGAGAAAAAAGAATTGGTAGAAAGCAACTTAAAAATGGTAAAACTCTGGGATCATAAAGACAAATTACCAGGGCAATTATCTGGCGGTATGAAGCAGCGTGTAGCTATTGCTAGAGCTTTTGCCATTAACCCAAAAGTATTACTACTAGACGAACCTTTTGGCGCTTTAGATGCTTTAACCAAAAGTAGTATGCACGTAGAGTTGCTAAAACTTTGGAACCTTGATCATAGAGAAAAAACCATTGTAATGGTAACGCATGATATTGAAGAAGCCATTTTTTTATGCGACCGTGTAGTAGTAATGAACAACGGCCCTGCCGCTACTATTAAAGAGATTGTAGATATAAACTTACCAAGACCTCGCAACAAAAAAGATATAGTACACGATCAAGAATACATGCGCATACATGATAGACTTTTAAACTTACTAATAGACAAATTCTCAATTGAAGATTAACCTTTCTTATACAAGCCTTCTAACGATTGCTACCTTTAAATTTCCTTAATAATGAATGTTGAAAATACCGATAAACCACTAGATAGATTACCAATTTTTTCGTTAAAAGGTGTACAAATGAAAACCTTCCACATCACGTGGATTACGTTTTTCTTTTGCTTTTTTGCTTGGTTTGGCATGGCTCCATTAATGAAAATTGCTAGAGAACAGCTGCACCTTACTAAAGACCAAATTGGTAATATTCAAATTGCATCTGTGTCGGCTACAATTATTGCAAGATTATTAATTGGCAGATTGGTAGATAAATTTGGGCCGCGCCTAGTATACACATGGCTTTTAATTATTTGTGCTTTACCAGTACTATTTATTGGCACAAGCCATAGCTACACTTCATTTTTATTATTCCGATTAGCTATAGGCGTTATAGGTGCTTCGTTTGTAATAACACAGTTTCATACCTCGGTAATGTTTGCCCCATCTATTAAAGGTACAGCCAATGCCACAGCAGGTGGCTTTGGCAATGCAGGTGGCGGTGCTGCTAATTTCTTTATGCCCATGATTGCATCGGGCTTTGTAGGGCTTGGCTTTTGTACCAAAGAAGATAGCTGGCGTTACGCCATGATAGTACCTGGCATTATGCTGTTGGTATGTGCGTACCTATATTATCGTTTTACAAAAGATACTCCTGCTGGTAATTATAAAGACATAGAACGTAGTGAAAACGAGAAGAAAAACACTTTCATGCTTGCATTTACAGATTATAGAACATGGATTTTAACAATTGCCTATGCAGCTTGCTTTGGTGTAGAAATTACTATTGACAATTTCGCACCCATATTTTTTACTGACAGCTTTGGCGCTAGCATTGCTGTTGCTGGTATGGCAGCAGGTATTTTTGGATGGATTAATTTATTTGCAAGGCCACTAGGCGGTATTATAGCAGATAAAGTAGGTAATGTATGGGGCTTTAATGGTAAATCATTAATGCTTGCTTTGCTACTATTGCTAGAAGCTATTGGTATTATCTTTTTTGCAAAAGCAGGTAATCTTACAGTAGCCATTACGCTCATGTTCTTTTTTGGATTAAGCCTTAAAATGGCTAATGGTGCTACTTATAGCTTAGTACCTTTTGTAAAGCCTGAAGCCATAGGTAGTGTAGCTGGTATAGTAGGTGCTGGTGGTAATATTGGCGCTATGTTGATTGCGTTTTTGTTTAAAGCAAAAGCCATGCATGCAAGTAAAGATGTGATAGAAAATGGTGTAACCAAAACCAAAGATTTGATAGACTATACTGACGCATTTTTATCGCTAGGTTATATTATACTTGGTATTGCCATTTTGGTTTTAATTTTTAGAACTATTACAGCTAAGAAACAGCATCAAGTAGCGATAGCATAAGACAGAAAAAGAGTATTGTATTTTTACAGACCGCTGTATAGGATAGGGTTTTATGTAACTAGCTTAAGAATAAAATACAACTGTTGTTGCGTGGCTTACTGGGGCAGTTAGTATAAAAGTTTAGCTGTTATTTAAGCGCATAATTGTAATGATTTGCACTAGAGGTTAAGCAACTTAAAGCTTATGCAATTACTTTGGCTAAAGCCAATTGCACAAAGCGTTTACTAACTCAAGGCTTAAGCCTTGGGTTAAAGAAAAATAGAGAATGGCTTTAGCCAAAGTGAAGCAAAAAAACTTTTAAAGAACTAGTTGAGAAAAGATGAAAAACGTTAAATAGTTGCAGTGTGCGACGCCTATACAGTTGAACAATGCTATAAAGCTGATAACAAAAAGAAAAAATTGAGTAACAATCAACATAACCTAATGAGCAGTACCACCCTAGCAATAGGTAACAGCACTTCGGTAAAAACGACTTGCTGTTACTGTGGTGTAGGCTGTGGTATTGTTGTGCATAAAGATAAAAAAGGCAAGCTACTAGTTGAAGGCGATAAAGACCATCCTGTAAACCGAGGCATGCTTTGTAGTAAAGGCATGAACTTGCACTATACCGTGATGGATACTAGTGATAGGCTATTGTATCCTGAAGTACGCTATAGTAAGCATGCAGATAGGAAAAGAGTTTCATGGGATATTGCATTGGATAGAACGGTTGCAGTATTTAAAGCACTAATAGAAAAATATGGACCAGACAGTGTGGCATTTTATGCATCGGGGCAATGCCTTACAGAAGAATATTATGTAATAAATAAACTGATGAAAGGCTTCATTGGTAGTAATAATATTGATACTAATAGTAGGCTTTGTATGAGTAGTGCAGTAGTCGGCTATAAATTGAGCTTGGGTGAAGATAGTGTACCTATTAGCTACGATGATTTAGAATTAGCTGATTGTATTTTTGTCGCCGGTGCAAATCCTGCATGGTGTCATCCTATTTTATGGCGCAGAGTTGAAGCTGCAAGAGCCATTAATCCAAACATTAAAATAATTGTAAGCGACCCTAGACGTACACAAACTTGTGCTTTGGCCGATGTGCATTTGCAATTGCAGCCGGGTACAGATATTGTGTTGCATCATGCAATTGGTAGGGTGCTGATTGAAGAAGGATATATTGACAATGATTTTATAAATAACCATACAGAAGGCTATGAAAAATATGCGGCTTCTGTGATGCAAAAGTCAGTTGAAGAAGCTGCTATAATTTGTGGTGTAGATGCCGCAGATATAAGGCTTACAGCCAAATATATTGGCAACGCAAAGAGCTTTATAACCATGTGGACGATGGGGCTAAACCAAAGTGTTGTTGGGGTAAATAAAAACTTATCACTTATCAATTTAAACTTAATTACTGGGCAAATTGGCAAGCCCGGTAGTGGGCCATTCTCATTAACTGGGCAGCCTAATGCAATGGGCGGTAGAGAAGTTGGTGGTTTAAGTAATTTATTGCCTGCACATAGAGATTTAGCTAAAGTAGAAGACAGACAATTTGTAGAAAATTTTTGGAATAGCAAACCTATAAATCCGAAGCCGGGATTAAGCGCTACTGAAATGTTTGAAGCCTTAAATGATGGCA
>JAAFHG010000289.1 GCA_013297585.1 Chitinophagales bacterium | reverse complement strand
AAGAAATTGAAAAATTGAAGGCAGAAAAAGTGGAAGGAATTATAATGGATTTGAGAGGTAATGGCGGAGGCTCTTTACCAGAAGTAGTTAGAATGGCTGGATTATTTATTGAAGATGGTCCCATTTGCCAGGTAAAAGAAAGAGATGCCACCAAACCACAACAATTAAAAGACAGGGACAAGAACGTATTGTACAGTGGCCCACTAACTGTAATGGTAGATGAGTTTAGTGCCTCTGCATCAGAGATTTTTGCGGCAGCCATTCAAGATTATAAAAGAGGAATTGTAATTGGTAGTTCATCTACATATGGTAAAGGAACTGTTCAACGTACTATTCCATTGAATCCGGGCAATGATTTTCAATTAAGTAACGATAAGTCAGAAGATTTAGGAACCATTAAGTTAACGCTGCAAAAGTTTTATCGCATCAATGGCGGTTCTACGCAATTAAATGGAGTTACGCCAGATGTAGTAATACCAGATAGGTACGAATTATTAAAAGCCAGGGAAAAAGACAATCCTACTGCCTTGAGTTGGGATGAAATTAGTAAAGCTGAGTACAAACCATGGACCAGCAATTACAGCGATGCCAACATTGTACAACAAGCACAAGCCCAATTAAAAAAGAGCGAAGTGTTTAACAACATTACCGAGCAAATAAAATGGATTGATAAGCAAAACGATAAAAACTATCCATTGAATTTGAATAAATACAAACAAGAGCAAAAAGACTTGAAAATAGCTTACAAGCAATTGGATAGTTTGTATAAATTAAACAAATCTTTGGTGGTAAAAAATGTGAGAGCAGATGAAAATGCTTTAGGCAGCGACAGTACAAAAATTGAAAAGAACAAGCAATTTTTAAATCGTTTAAAAACAGATATTTATTTGGATGAATCCATTAAAGTAATCAATACCATGATAAAGCAGGGTAGTGTGGTTATGAATAAATCTGTTGAAGCAAAGTTGAATAATTAAAAGAAATTAGTTTAGTAACAAAGCCTTTAAGCAATCTTGTTGTTTAAAGGCTTTGTTTTTACAATACAGTGTTGATAAGCTAGCATATTTAAACTGGGTATACTATTTAAAATATACTGTTGTCATAAGGCGCAGGACTCTGTCCTGTGTCTCAATGTTACTAGCATAAACATCCTTAGCCATGCTTGATGACTTTTTTCCTAGCAAAGTCTCTTAATCAAGCCATGTGAGTAAGCAAGGACGTTGCGAAGCAGAAGCATGCGGCATAAGTAGTATCAAGCTTAATCAAAAGGATGCTATTAATTTTTTAAAGCAAGGTATATAATTAAAATATACGCAACGTCCTCATCTAGGTTCAATGCACGGCGAGAGACGTTGCTGGGAAAAAATTATTGATGACTTGTGAAGTATCCATTAATAGTAAAGTAAGGAGCTCCGTTCCAATTTATAGGACAAGTGGCAGTTACAATTGAACCTGGCTGTAAAATTGTATTTGGCAACAAGTAAATTGGTGACCCATTAAGAGAAAAATAGCATTGAGGACTGGTTGGTGGATTTACGGCTGATATGAGGGAAAAGGATAGTCCTTTACCCAAATAATTAGCGGTGATGTTTACAACTACAAATTGCTTTCCAGTAGGAACTGAAAATGGAGTACTTGAAACTTCGATGGTTTTCCATTGCACTTTTTTATCAACCAAAAATCCTATAGATGGCAATAGGTTACCATCTCTTACTTTAAAATTCACTACACTATTTTCACTGGCGCCAACAAAAGTTCTAGCGTCTGAACCCCCACTTAGCAAAGTTTGGAAAAGCGTATCACCATCTATAGTGAGCGCATTTTCTGCTGAAGGCAAGTATAAGTTTTTGCCAATAGGAACTATATAATCGGTATTGTTTGGGATAACAACAGTAGTTGCATTGTCAAACCCATCGGGGATAGTAAATGAACCTGAATTAAATCCGGCTTTATTTGCATACAATGCATAAGGTACACTCATAAATTGCGAAGTACCCATTACCAAATAATTGATACTTCCTGTAATATCAATTTCGGTTTTCAACCATTTACTGCCATTGCCCCAGTTGATGGAAGCAAATGTGCCTGAAACCACTACGCCATTACCAATTACAATGGAAAACAATCCAGTGTTATCAGTGGTTGGATTTTGGGTTTCTTGGTATACGGTTGTGCCTGTTGCTGATCCATCTAATATACTTAGCCGCACACTAATGCCCTGGTTTATAACCGGCGTGCCACCTGCATTGTAAGCCACCGCTTGGTAATTGAGGCCTTGCGGCGCTTGGGCAATACCAAGCAAAACAATGAATAATAAAAGGTTTGATAGAATAAGTTTTTTCATGAACTTTAGTTTTACAAACGGTGAACTATTTGTCTTTCAAATAGCCATTGATATTAATATTTAGTTCTGGTAATACCGGACAGCCAATGGTAGACAAAACATCTCCCTCATTTAAAACTATATTATCTAAGCTACCTCTAAAGGGTACACCATTCAAAGTAAATCTACAGCTAGCTGTAGTAGGAGGGTTGGTCATATATGCTATATAATAACACTGGCTTACGATAACAAATTTTTTGCCTACTGGCACGGTAAAAGAAGAATTGGCAAGATTAAAAGTTTTCCATTCAAATTTCTTATCTACAAGAAAACCTATTCTTGTAGTATCTTCAACATTTACTACGCTGTTAGCACTTATTCCAACAAAACATTTTGAAAAACTTGGTCCGATAGCACTAATACCAGCAACTAATCTTACTCCATCAATAGTAATACCTGTTTCTGCAGAAGAAAAATAAAGGTTTTTCCCAGCTGGAACTGTATAATTTGAAAGTCCCAAAATAACAATGGGAGTAGAAGTTTCAAAGCCATCTGGTACCTGAAAAGAACTTGTACTACTGCCCGACTTCTCCGCATACAACGCATAAGGCACACTCAAAAACTGTGAAGTACCCATTACCAAATAACTGGTACCGCCCGTTATATCAATTTCCGTTTTCAACCATTTGCTGCCATTGCCCCAGTTGATGGCGGCAAATGTGCCAGCTACCACAACCCCATTACCAATTACAATGGAGAACAACCCGGTATTATCTGTAGTTGGATTTTGTGTTTCTTGGTACACCGTGGTGCCCGTTGCTGAACCATCTAATATACTTAACCGCACACTAATGGCCTGGTTTACAAGTGGCGTGCCACCTGCATTGTAAGCTACTGCCTGGTAGTTAAGGCCTTGTGGTGCTTGGGCTTTTGTAAAAACAACTAAAACAATAATTGTGGTTAGTAGTACAATTGTTTTTTTCATAAAAAATTATTTATTAATAAAATAGCCATTGATCACTAATCTTGGATTACTAAATCCACTACAGCCTATTGTGGATAGTGTAGTTCCTTCATCTAAAACCATATTTGAAATGTAGGTTCCCCCGTAAATATCGAAAGCCCTTACCGATAGACCGTTAAATGTTATTTTGCAATTATTATAATCTGATAAAGATTGAGAACTTCCATACAAACCAAATGATTCATTTACAATTATAAATTTCTTATTAGCTGGCACAACCAAAGGGTTATCATAAATATCAATGGTTTTCCAGTCAACAGTTTTATCAACCAATATGCCAATCCTCTCACCTTGAGGGCAGCGTACAATACTTCCAGCGCTTGCACCTATAGGTGTTTTTAAAAAGGTTGATCCGGAAGGGAAGGTCCCATATAGACTATCATTGTCAATAATTAATGGGATTCCTTGTTTAGCTGAAAAAAAGTATAAGTTCTTTCCAGAAGGGACGGTATAGTCTGTATTATCTTGAATCACTATTGGCGTTGAATTTATCAATGCATCTGGCATAGAAATATTATTAGCTGTTCTTTCAGCGTAGCCAGTCTTCTCTGCATACAAAGCATAAGGCACACTCATAAATTGCGAAGTGCCCATCACCAAATAATTGGTGCCTCCAGTAATATCAATTTCGGTTTTCAACCATTTACTACCATTGCCCCAGTTGATGGAAGCAAATGTGCCAGAAACCACTACACCATTACCAATTACAATGGAGAACAACCCGGTATTATCTGTGGTGGGATTTTGGGTTTCTTGGTACACCGTGGTGCCTGTTGCAGAACCATCTAGTATACTTAGCCGTACACTAATGGCCTGGTTTAAAACTGGTGTACCACTTGCATTATAGGCAACTGCCTGATAATTGAGGCCTTGTGGTGCTTGGGCTTTTGTAACATCAACACAAACAATAATTATGGTTAGTAGCGCAAGTATTTTTTTCATAAATGACTTTTTTAAAACTTATTTATCTTTTAAATAACCATTAATTACATACCTATAACCAACGTTTGATGGGCAACCTACAGTTGATAAAACAGCACCTTCATCCAAAACACTATTAATAATATTAGGGTTTGACCCATATGTGGCGTTAAGCCCCAGACTAATCCCGTTTAAGGTAGGTCGACAATTTGCATTTGCAGGATTTGTATAATCATAATAGTAAAAAGACTGATTAATAATTATTAATTGTTTTCCTGATGGAACCACGTAAGGTGTATTTCTAAAATTAAAAGTTACCCAATCTACTTTTTTGTTCACTAAAAAACATGGCTTTGTGATGCCACAGCTAACAACACTTCCAGCACTGGCCCCAACTACAGTTCTGGAATCTGATAATGCAGATTCGCCTGAGGTTACTAATGTGTCTCCATCAATGGATATACCATACAAAGTTGATGGGAAATATAAATTTTTACCAGCAGGGACTGTATAATTTGTATTGGCAAGAATTGTTACCGGTGTTATGCTATCAAAGCCATCCGGCATTGTGAAAGAAGCAGCGCCTAATCCTGCATTGCTAGCTTCATTTGCATACAAAGCATAAGGCACACTCATAAATTGCGAAGTGCCCATCACCAAATAATTGGTGCCGCCCGTAATATCAATTTCTGTTTTCAACCATTTACTACCATTGCCCCAGTTGATGGAAGCAAATGTGCCTGAAACCACCACACCATTGCCTATTACTATAGAAAACAAACCAGTATTATCTGTTGTGGGGTTTTGGTTTTCTTGGTATACCGTGTTGCCCGTTGCTGAACCATCTAATATACTTAGCCGCATACTAATGGCCTGGTTTAAAACAGGCGTGCCACCTGCATTGTAAGCCACTGCTTGATAATTGAGGCCTTGTGGAGCCTGGGCAAATATGAATGAAAATGATGCAACAAATACTCCCAATAATAAAAGTGTAATTTTTTTCATGGTCAGTATTTTACTATTTTAAAAGTATGTAGTACTTCGCCACTAATGCCTAGTAATTTGGCAAAATAAAAACCTGAAGCAATATTGTTCATTTGTATAGTACCATTGACAATTTTTTGCTGTAAAACAAAATTACCCGCCAAATCATAAATTTTAAATTGGCTCACAATAGATAAAT
>JAAFHG010000168.1 GCA_013297585.1 Chitinophagales bacterium | reverse complement strand
AAGTGGTAAGTATGGCGACTTACTAGATATGATTTCGTTTGTGGTGGTATTGTTCTACATTCTTACCATTTTGGGCATCTTTATTTTACGTAAAAAACTACCCAATGCTGAGCGACCTTACAAGGCGTTTGGCTATCCTGTGTTACCAGCATTGTATATGGTAATGGGTGCTGCATTTTGTACCTTACTCATCATTTACAAACCGCAATACACTTGGCCAGGTCTAATCATTGTGTTAATCGGTATTCCTTTGTATTACATTGCGGTCGCAAATAAAAAGCAAGCAGCTTAGTTATGAATTTTGAGCAGTTATTCGAGGCTTTTAAGGGTAAAAAAGTAGCCGTTGTAGGCGATGTAATGCTAGATACGTATTGGTGGGGTCATGTAGAGCGCATTTCACCCGAAGCACCTGTGCCTGTGGTAGCCGTAGACACCAAAGAGTACCGCATTGGCGGTGCTGGTAATGTGGCTTTAAACACAGTGGCTTTGGGTGCGCAAACTTTTATCATCTCTGTAATTGGTGCTGATAAAGATGGCGAAACCTTAACCAAACTCTACCAAGAACAACACATTAATACCCAATATTTATTAGCCGCTAGCGATAGAATAACCACCAATAAAATACGCATCATCAGCCGTAACCAACAAATGATGCGCCTTGATGAAGAATTAATTACCGATATTTCTACTGACTTACAAGCACAAATACTGCAACAGGTGCAACTATGTATTGCAAATGATAAACCCGATGTAGTAATATTTGAAGACTACAATAAAGGCGTATTAACCGAAGGTTTAATAGCCCAATTAATTGCTTTGTGCCAGGCGAATGGTATTGTAACCACGGTAGACCCAAAGCGAAAAAACTTTTTTGCCTACAAAGGGGTAGATATGTTTAAGCCCAACTTGAAAGAGGTAAAAGAAGGCCTTAATATTAGCCTAGAAGCAGTAAATATTGCTACTTTAAGCGATGTGCATACACAGTTGCAGTCGCAATTGCAACACCAAATTTCTTTTATCACTTTATCAGAAAAAGGTGTGTTTTATAAAGATGTTACCAAAGCAAATATCATCCCAACACATATACGCAATATAGCCGATGTAAGTGGTGCAGGCGATACGGTAATTGCAGTAGCATCGCTGGTGTACGCTACTACCAAAAACATGAACCTTGCAGCAGAAATGGCCAATATTGCCGGCGGTTTGGTGTGCGAAGAAGTAGGCACTGCTGCCATAAATAAACAGAAATTATTAAAAGAATGTGAATTGTTGTTGAAGTAAACAAAAAATGATTTGGTATTTTAAAGTGCTACTGACATGTTTGCATATAATATATTCAACATAAATATAGCGCATTTTATACAATTATTTTATCATAAATATACAACTCATTATCTTTAAATAAACTAACTACTCATTAATTAATACGTGCTTGTGCAAAAGCTATTTAGCAACAAGATTTTCAGATCTAATTTCAACAAAAAACTTTTTAATTCTCTTTTCAAAAATAAATTTCCCCCTTATATTTGCACCCCAAACAAAATGGAGGGCGTAGCTCAGTAGGTTAGAGCGATAGATTGTGGTTCTATAGGTCGTGGGTTCGAGACCCATCGTTCTCCCTCATAAAAATTGGTAAACCTTGAGAGTGCTAAACTTTCGAGGTTTTTTTATAATTAGCATAAACCCGTCAGATTTTTAAAATCTGATGGGTTTTGTAAGTAGCCAATCTTTATGTTTTGTGTTTCTGTGCCTCAGTGGCAAATAAATAATATATTATGACTTTAGGTTTATTCCTCATCCCTATTATCTCTGCATTTATTGGTTGGTTTACTAATTGGATAGCTATTAAAATGCTGTTTCACCCAAGAGAACCTAAAAAAATATTAGGTATAGCGTTTCAAGGTATTTTTCCTAAAAACCAAACACAATTTGCAGCCAAGCTAGGCAAGTTAGTAGGCGAAGAGTTATTATCGTTTAAAGATATTGCCGATAAAATTACCCATCCAGACAATATAGAGAAGGTAATGCCAGTGGTAGAAACCCATATTGACCATTTTTTACGGGTTAAACTAGTCGAGAAAATGCCCGTTATCAGCATGTTTATTGGCGAAAAAACAATTACAGAGTTAAAAGGAGTGTTTATGGAAGAATTAAAAACACTGTTTCCTACTTTAATGGAAAGCTATATTAACAACTTACAGCAAGATTTAGATCTTGAAAAAATTGTAACAGAAAAAGTAGCAGCATTTTCATCGGATAAACTTGAGCAAATTTTAAACAGCATCATGAGTAAAGAATTTCGTTTTGTAGAAATTATTGGTGCTGTACTAGGGTTTATCATTGGGCTTTTGCAAATAGGCATTACACTACTACACCTTTAATTCACCGACAAATACTATGGGCTCGTAGCCCAAAGCGCAACAAAATCCATTCAAATTTGTCTTTATACCGTTCGTATATAACCAAAAAAGTACGAGCATTAATGGCTGCACCTTCGCACCATATTTATTAAGAAACACATGATGAAAATTTTAATTGTAGGCATTTTATTAGCAAGCACATTTATTAGTCAAGCACAATTTACTGGTGCAGGAAGGCCTAGCAGTGCAGGTAGAACAGGTGGTCAGAATGTAAATATTGGGCATTTATATGGCAAAATAGTAGATAAACAAACCAACAAAGGTATTCCTGGTGTATCTGTACAGTTAACTGGTAATAAGTTTGATACCATTACCAAACAAATGAAACAGGCTATTTTAAAAACAGTAATTACCGAAGCAAACGGCGATTTTAGTTTAGAAGGCTTATCTATTTTTGGTAGTTTTAAAATGAAATTATCGGCTATAGGCTACAAAGCCACAGAAAATGCTGTAAGCTTTGGTATTAAATTTCCTGCTGCTGGCTCTCAACCAGATTTTACTGCAATTGCCGCAGCAGCAGATAAAGACCTAGGTAACATTAAACTAGACCAAGACGCTACACAACTACAAAGTGTAACTGTAACGTCTACCGCTAAGCCATTATTTGAGCTTGGTATTGATAGAAAAATATTTAACGTAGATAAAAACCTAGTAAGTACAGGGCAAACTGCTACTGAAATAATGAAGAGTATCCCATCTTTAAGCGTTGATATTGATGGTAATGTAACATTGAGAAATGCATCGCCTACTATATTTGTAGATGGCAGACCAACGACTTTAACTTTAGACCAAATACCTGCTGACTTAATTGAAAAAGTAGAAATTATTACTAACCCTTCAGCAAAATTTGATGCGAGTGGTGGTGGTGCTGGTATTTTAAATATTGTATTAAAGAAGAATAAAAAAGTAGGTTACAACGGCGGTATAAGAGCTGGTGTAGATAGCCGCGGTAAAGTAAATGGTGGTGGCGATTTAAACGTTCGTCAAAACAAACTAAACTTCTTTTTAAGTGGTATTTACAACCAACGTAAATCTATTTCTACCAATATGACTGATAGAAACGATTTTGGTAGTAAACCTGGCCAAATTCATCAAGATCAAAAAAGCATTAACGACGGTTATTTTGGTTTTATACGTGGTGGTTTAGACTATTTTGTAGATAATAGAAATACCATTAGTATTGCTGCTAACTACAATAGAGGCCAGTTTAATGGTGATCAAGACCAACAAATTGATTCAACTGTAAGTGGTGTTTATAAGTCTTACAACTTAATTAATAGCAATTCTGTATCAAACTTTAAAAACTTTGGTTCATCATTAAGCTTTAAGCACAATTTTGAGAAGAATGGGCATAATGTAAGTGCTGATTTTAACTACAACTACAGCACAAATGATAATAATTCTTTAATTAATACGCAAAATTACTTTCCGTTAACCATCACCCCAACCAAAGCACCTATAAAACAACAGAGCTTAAGTAATGGCGAGAACAAATTTTTTACTGGGCAAATTGACTACGAAAATCCTTTATCAGACAATACCAAACTAGAGTTAGGTGCAAGGGCTGCTGTAAGAAATTTCAGCAACTTAAATAATCAGTATTTCTTCAATTCAACTTCTAATACTTACGATTATTTTCCTTTACTAAGTTCTAACTACAAATACACAGATGCGGTTTATGCAGCTTACGCAAACATTAGCTGGAAAGCTAAAAAATTCAGTTACCAATTAGGTTTACGTGCAGAAAGTTCTGATTATAAAGGCAATATAATTTCAGCAACTACAGGAAAGGATTCAGCAGAATTTAAAGTACCTTATCCAATAAGTTTTTTCCCAAGTGCGTTTATCACTTATAAATTAACGGATAAGCAAGACTTACAATTAAACTATTCTCGTAGAATTAATCGTCCGAATTTCTTCCAGCTAATACCATTTATTGATTATTCTGATCCATTAAACTTGAGCAATGGTAATGCTAATTTAAGACCAGAATTTACCAATTCATTTGAAGTATCTTACAATAATGCGTATAAAAAAGGTGCTAACTTGTTAGTGACTGCTTACTTTAAACAAACCGATAATTTAATAACGCGTTTTCAATACAAGGATAAAAATCCTGCGCCACAGCTTACAACTGCCGACAGCGTTGTATTTAACACTTATATTAACGCTAACAACAGCATGTCTTACGGTTTAGAAATTACCAATAAAATGCCTGTAACAAGCTTTTGGGACTTAACTTTAAATCTAAACATTTACAACTCAATCATCAATTCTACAAACGTAGATAATGGAGCTAATAACCAGCGTGTAAGTTGGTTTGGTAAAATGAACAACAACTTTAAATTGAAAAAAGGCTATTCAATTCAATTTAGTGGTGATTATAGAGCGAAAAGTGTATTGGCTCAAGGCGGTGGCGGTGGTGGCCGTATGGGCGGTGGAGGCGGCGGCTTCTTTATGGGCGGCTCTACTTCTACGGCTCAAGGTTACAACTTTCCTAGATACAGTTTTGACCTTGCATTGCGTAAAGATTGGACTTGGAAAAATGGCCAAAGTGGTTCATTAACGGTAAGTATGGATGATATCTTTAGAACACAATTGTCTAAAACGTATTCTGAAAGTATCTACTTTAATCAAATTAGCGAAAGACGTAGAGACCCACAAGTGTTGCGTATTAACTTTAGCTATCGTTTTGGTAAGTTTGATGCTACTTTATTTAAACGTAAAAATACCAAGGCAGACCAAAGTGGTGGTACAGAAATGATGCAAGGCAACTAATACTGAAAAGGTTTGGTAATAATAGATAAAAAATTGGCTGCTTAATTATTTGGGCAGCCAATTTTGTGCTTACTATAAGGGTAAGTAAAGCTTCAGTAGGCTCATTCAAGATGGTAGAAAGTATGATAGACGTTTTTACTTTCTGCCATCTTTAACTTCCAGTTTATATCGGCTCTTTCAACTGAAATAAAGCTGCAAACATGGTATCAGCTTTTTTATCGTAGCCTATTAATAGTTCTTGTTTTATTATGCTCAAATTTGGATTTTGCTGTAAAATAAAATCTACCATTTGCTCATTTTCTTGCTTAAATACCGAGCAAGTAATGTACAAGAAATAGCCACTAGTTGCAACTTGTTTTATTGTATTGACAGTTATTTGCTGTTGCAAGTGTACATACCTAGCTATGTCATTTTGCTTAAAAAAATACAGTTGCTCTGGTGTGCGCCCCCATGTACCACTACCGCTACAAGGTGCATCGCAAATAATGAGATTGAATTTGGAATTTGAAATTTGAAATTTGGCATTTACAATATCAGCTACAAATACATTGTAAATAGGCACACCTGCTTTTGCTAATCTATTTTTTAAATTCTTAATAATAGAGGCTCTAACATCGCTAACCGTCAGCCGTATATTACCTAAAATATCTGCTGCTAAAATTGATTTACCACCACTAGCTGCGCAGCAATCCCAAACAGAAATTGGTAATTTGACATTTGAAATTTGAGATGTACCAACAATGGTTAAAAACTCACCTATTCGCTGAGATGAATAATCTTGTACCACTACTTCCCTATCTATTTGTAGTATCTCTTCTATTTTAGAATTATTAGGTAAAGCCAAGCAAGTGTCATTTACTAATTGAAAGGTGATATCAGCTGTAGCTAATTTACGTAATACCTTCTCTTGTTGCTTTGGTCTTGTACGCAAAAACAAATCTGGCTGTACCAAATGCGATAGCGAAAAGACTGTTGCATCTATACCTTTGCTTAGTTCATTTACCAAAGGAAAACAAAGATTGACATTGAGGGCAGGCTGTATGGTTACTAAAGAAGCGATTTTTTTTTGTAATGTTTCTGCTACAAATGGCTGCCATTCATTGGGAAAAATGTCTGCAAAAGCAACACCATCATTAGTTAAAAATATTGCCAATTTAATGGTTTCTTCTACCGATAAATTGATACAAGCACCTGACAAACGATAGTAGAGAAAGCAAAAATGCGCAATAAATTTTCTGTCTTTACCACCATATTTTTTATTGGCTGCAAAAAACTGTTTTAGGTAATTGCTTAGTGGCATCTCACCATTATATGTAGTAATAATACTAGCAGCAGTAGCTATATGTTTGTGAATGTACTTCATGTATTGGTAATAATAAAGCCGCTGAGACAACTCAACGGCTTTAAAAAAAATATTTTTAAATACTATTTATAGAAATACGTAATCTGTGAAGTTTGTGAAGGCTGTCCAGTAATCGAAGCAATTCCTGATGCTTGGGTTGGTAAATTGTTAGCATTATAAGAATAGGTATAACTTATCTTAACTACATCACCTACACTTGTTCCCGTTCTATCCGTTGATGTCAATGATAACGCATTGCTAGTTCCAACAAAATTTTCACCTAATGTAATGATGCCTTCATTACCCAATATCAATGGTGATTTCTTTGAATCATAAGTTAAAACAAAATCTGTCTCCAAGGTTGGTGTGGTAGTTCCATTATAAGAATTAACATTTCCACTTACAATGTTGCCTGCTGCATCATACACATAGTCAAGACCAAGGGCTAAAATTGATAACCCGCCGGTTAAAATATTACTATAGTAAAGTTTATACCCAGTTACTTTATTAGCACTATACGAGTAGCTAGTACTATCTTTTAAAAAAAAACCAGATACATAAGACTGGGAAATAGAATAGTCGAAATTTGAAGAGCCACTTGGATAATGTAGTGTCGCATAAACAGTGTCGTAAGTTGCCGTAGATGCTGAATACACAATTTTAGTATATTGAAGTAATTTACCACTTGCATCTCTTATAAAAATAAGATTTTCATCAACTTTATCTCCAGATGAAATACCAATAACTGTTTGCTTAATTAAACGGTTAGACGCATCGTAAAAAAATGTTTGTGTTGTAGTATCAGTTGTGGTTAAAGAAACAATTTTATCTAACAAACTACCAGTTGTTGTTCCACCACTAGGCGTGGTGGGTGTAGTTGGTGTTAATACTAAATCGTTCCACTCAATGCTTTTTTGGCAAGAGGTAAAACAAAGCAGTAACAAACATGCTAACAGAAAGAGGTTGCTTCTCATAAAAACA
>JAAFHG010000486.1 GCA_013297585.1 Chitinophagales bacterium | reverse complement strand
AAATAGAACTACTTGCAAGGCAAGCACAGGAAATAAACAAGCGTAAAGAACTAAGCTTGATGATATACGAAGCGATGTTGCGTTTTAAACCGCAAATTGGTCATGTGTACCATTTGTACGAGAAAAAGGATGGCACACATATGTTATCGCTAGTATCACCAAAAGAATGGGGTGGTAGTGGGCCATTTAAGCAGTTTTTAGCTTCGGTACGTTTGCTGGCTGACCACACTTGGGTTGAGGTAAACTAAACATAAACATCCTAAAATAGACATTGCCACAAGCATGCTCAGATATAGATAAAATCTTGTCTTGCGTACTTGTGGCAATAATATTTTAAGTGAACTTGGTGTTATGCAGCTTTGTTATCTACAACAAATTTTGACTTAGAAAGATAGGTTTTAACAGGGCTGTACATAAATAAGCAACTGCCATTTTTAATTTTATCGATGATGGCTCTGTTTAATTCTGGCGGTACAGCAGGGCAACCGAGGCTGCGCCCAATAAAACCTTGCGAACGGATTAAATCTTCGTTTACATATTCTGCACTATGCATCACAATACCACGGTCAAGTGCATTGTCATTAATACCTTTCTCCTCCCCTTCTAAGCGTAGCGACAAGCCATGCTTACCCATATAAGTTTCGCTGGTTAAATAAAAGCCTAGGCTAGACTTGTAACTGTTAGTGCTATTTGAAAATTGCAAAGCCATATCCTTACCAGAATTACGCCCATGAGACACTAGTGTGTTAAATAGAATAGTTCCCAATTTTAAATCAATCACAAATAATCTTTTGGCTGTAGATGGTAGGCTAAAATCGATAATGGTTAGCGTTTCATCATTTTTCAACTTACCACTTTGCAATAACTTGTTATAACCAATCATTGCATAATTATAAGCCCTTTGGGAAAGGCCTTTTAAATTTAGCTGTAAACTATCATACAAAAACCACTGTGTAGAATCCGGTTTAATATGCGTATTTGCGAGTACTTTGGTGTGGTTTTCGGTTGAAGAAATGGCTGCGCGGTTGAAAGTAAATGCCATTACAAGAACTAACAACCCCCATTTTAAAAAATCCTGTATCTGCATGTTATTGATAACTTTAAGTAAACTATTGAACCATAGGCAGACATTGATATTATTTTTTGAGTGATGAATATAGCTACTGAAAGCTAAGCAGATACAATTAAAAAGCGTAAAACTGAAATTTTAACAGTTATATCACACCGCACAAACTACCTCCTTTTGCAAATAATCGGTCTATTTTTTTCTCTATTTCTGGTACTTTTTCTACTGGTGGTGCATGGTGCGATTTTATTCTGGCATCAATTATTAATGGCCCTCTACAGCCCCAATGTTTATGTAACGCGAATGAGAATATGCCATCTATATCAACAGATGGATTGCTACGCGTAAAAGTTACCCATAAAAAGTTATTTAAGTTTTTGGCTACAAAACTAGCATCATCGCACAAGACAATTATTGCAACATCTTTTAGATGCTTTACTGGTGTTTCGTCAATATCAATTTCAAACAGACTTCTATAATAACTTTCTTCGCCAAATTCCATATTGTAGATGGGATCATCTGGATTAAAAATATCTTTTAACTCACTTGCACCAAAGCCATGCATCAATGTGTCATTATACCACGCTTTTTCTTCTTCACTATCTTCATCATCTACATCAAAATTCCTATAAATACCTTGGTCTACACATTCTTTATAAGTTAGAGTTTCAATAGCAATAATCCCTGGCATAGCCAATTGTGGGTTTTCGAAACCACGTAATTCTTTTAATATTAGGGGAACTTCTTTACACAACTCCCTCTGCTTTTCGCCATAAGCAGCAAATACCACTTTACTACCAGTATTTAAACCTGTACCGCTGTAATCAAGTGTATCTATGGTGGTATTGGTGTAAAAATGTACATCTCTTGTAAAGTCAATTCTTTCTAAGATATATTTAAAATACTCTTCGATATTGTGGGTAGTTAGCTGGTTAGTATCATCTGCTGTGATAAATAAAAACTTAGCTAAACTCAACTGCCCAGTACCAAGCACATGATTAGCAATTGTTAATAATTCAGCAGGCTGTTTAGTTGGTGTGTAAGGTGTATAGCGCTCGCTACCAATGGCTAGCAATAATGGATGCACACCTGCTGCATCTACAGCATGTACTTCTTTTAAGCCCGGCACTTCTTGTGGTATGGCTGCGCCAGTTAATTCGTGTATTAGTTCACCAAAACTGGTATCTTCTTGTGGTGGTCTGCCCACTACAGTAAATGGCCAAATGGCATTTTTTCTTGCATACACTTTATGTACCCGCATTAATGGAAAATCGTGCTGCAAAGAATAGTAACCAAGGTGGTCACCAAAAGGACCTTCAGGTTTATTCTCATTCGGATAAACTTCGCCTGTAATTACAAAATCTGCATCGGTACTTATTGCAAAACCATCCTCATACGTGTATCTAAATCTTCTACCGCCAATAACGCCAGCAAATGTCATTTCACTAATGCCTTCTGGCAAAGGCATTACAGCCGATAATGTATGCGATGGCGGGCCACCTACAAAGCAACTTACTTTTAATGGTAAGCCTTTTTTATTGGCTTTTGTTTGATGCACACCAATACCTCGATGCAACTGATAATGCAACCCAATTTCTTTGTTTAATTCGTAATCGTTACCAGTCAATTGAATGCGATACATACCAAGATTGGATTGCATGATGCCTGGCTTATCTGTATCTTCGGTATACACTTGTGGTAAGGTTACAAATGCACCACCGTCCTTTGGCCAATGGTGAATTAGTGGTAAATCAGAAATGTTTATTTGTTCATACAAAACGGGTTTGCTAATTGGATTTTTTAAAGGCAAAGCTTTCAGCGCAGCTAAACCTGTAGCAATATTTGCAAATGGATGCTTTAAGGCTTCCATTGGATTGCCTTTTAAATCGATTAACTGCTGAACTAGTTTAAAAGTATCTCTAAAAATGAATTTGCTACGGTCTA
>JAAFHG010000221.1 GCA_013297585.1 Chitinophagales bacterium | reverse complement strand
ATTTCTGCTGAGCAATTTATAGGCATGAGTGGTAATGGTTTTAAAATGGGTTTAGCTATATCTGCTTATGAGTGGATGGCTGCTGCAACGTTGATGATTGTGGCTATATTCTTTATTCCTGTATATCTTAAAAATAAGATTTACACCATGCCTCAGTTTCTTAATCAACGTTACAACTCAACTGTAGCAATGATTATGGCTGTGTTTTGGTTGCTATTATATGTAATTGTTAATCTTACTTCAATTTTATACTTAGGTGCTTTGGCTATTAGCAGTATTTCAGGCATTAACTTATATGTATGTATGTACGCGTTGGCTATTTTTGCTGTGATTATTACACTTGGTGGTATGAAAGTAATTGGTTTTACCGATGTAATTCAAGTATTCTTTTTAATTCTTGGTGGCTTGGTAACTACTTATTTAGCGCTTGATTTAGTGGCAAAACAAAGCGGTAGTTCTGGTGTTATCAACGGCTTTAAATTTATGATGACAGATGCTAACGACCATTTTCACATGATATTGAAAAAAGATAATCCGAACTTCCCTAGCCTACCGGGTTTAACAGTATTAGTTGGTGGTATGTGGATTGTAAACCTTAACTATTGGGGCTGTAACCAATACATTACACAAAGAGCTTTGGGTGCTGATTTAAAAACTGCACGTGGTGGTATTTTGTTTGCGGCTTTCTTAAAGTTATTGATGCCAGTAATAGTTGTATTGCCTGGTATTGCAGCTTATGTACTTAACGAGAAAGGCTACTTTGCCAACAACGAATTAATGGATGCTACAGGTGAAGTTGTGGGCGATAAAGCTTATCCAACATTGCTTAATTTATTGCCTGTCGGTTTTAAAGGTTTATCGGTTGCTGCGCTTACCGCTGCTATTGTGGCCTCACTAGCTGGTAAAGCCAATAGTATTGCAACCATTTTTACGCTAGATATTTATCAGAAAAAAATAAAACCAAGTGCTAGTGAAACAGACTTAGTTAAAACTGGTAAAATAGCGGTGCTAGTTTCTATGGTAATTGGTTGTTTAATCTCGCCATTCTTAGGTATAGATAAAAAAGGAGGTTTCGATTTCATTCAAGAGTATACAGGTTTTGTTAGTCCTGGTATTTTCGCCATGTTTATTCTAGGTTTCTTCTGGAAAAAAACAACATCAAATGCAGCTTTGTTTGCAACAGTTGGTGGGTTTGCATTATCAGTAATATTGAAGTTTATACCTAAAATAGTTAACCTAGAGTTCTTAAGCAGCTTCGGTTTATCAACTTCTGTAAAGCAAGAAAATGGTACATTCTTATATGAAATTCCTTTCTTAGATAGAATGGGCTTTGTATTTATATTGTGTGTAATTATTATGTATTTCATTAGTATGTTTGACAATAGAAACGGTGTTACACCACATGGCTTAGAGGTAGATACTAAAATGTTTAAAACTACCAACGCTTTTGCTGTAGGTGCTTTAATTATTTGTGGTATTCTTGTAGCACTATATACTTTCTTTTGGTAGAATTATTGTGATTAAATAAGTAAAACAACATAAACAGCGTATGAAACAGTATTTGTTCATACGCTGTTATTTTTTAAAATAAACAAGCAGGCAATGGCAACACACAACAAAGCATTTATTTTTGACATGAACGGTACCATGATTGATGATATGGCTTATCATGCAAAAGGCTGGTACAATATTTTAACAGACGATTTAGGCTCAACACTAACTTTTGAAGAAGTAAGTAAAGAAATGTATGGTAAAAATAGTGAGGTAATGGAGCGTGTATTTGGTAAAGGAAAATTTACCCAAGAAGAAATGGATTTTTGGAGTATTGAAAAAGAAAAGCGCTACCAAAAGGCTTACCTACCACAGTTGAAATTGATAGAGGGTTTACAAGCTTTCTTTGATGTAGCTTACACTGCCGAAATACCCATGTCAATTGGTTCAGCAGCCATTCCTTTCAACATCAATTTTGTATTAGATAATTTGCATTTACACAAATATTTTAAAGCAATAGTTAGTGCCGATGATGTGGCAATAAGTAAACCCCACCCTGAAACTTTTACCAAAGCTGCCGAATTAATGGGTGTAGCACCTGAAAATTGTATTGTATTTGAAGATGCACCCAAAGGTGTAGAAGCGGCACAAAATGCAGGGATGCAATGCGTGGTGCTTACTACGATGCACGAAGCAGAAGAATTTAGCCAATACACAAATATTATTTGTTTTGTAAAAGATTATACAAGACTAAGTGTAGAAACATTACTAAAAACCAATAATTAACAGATATACACAATTTTATAGCAGGTAAATATATCTTATATCTACCTGTTATAAAGTTATAATATTATTTTTAATTGCATAAATTGCCAATCCTAACCTAGACACCACATTTAACTTTTTACAAAGTGCATCACGTTGGTAATCAATAGTTTTTACAGTAGTATCAAGCGACTGAGCAATTTCTTTATATGTTAAATCTGTGCTTAATAATTGTAGTAATTCTATTTCTTTTTCTGTTAATAAAACATATTCACTTTTTGTATCACCATAAATTAGGTTGTGCATTAATTTACCAGTAATAAAGTCTGTGTAATAAAATCCTTTGTGTAATATAGAGTTTATGGCCTCTTCTAAATCTTCGGGCTCAACATCTTTACTTAAATAGCCCTTAACACCCATTTTTAAAAGCCTTACAATACTTTCTTCACGCTCAATCATACTAATTATTAAAACTTTTACATTTGGATAAGTATTATTTAACCATTGTACAGTTTCAAAACCATTTTTATTGGGCATGTTAATGTCTAAAATTGCAATATCTGGAATTACAGAACTAGCAAGTAATTGCTCTGAAAAGTCTTTTCCGTCGCTGGCTTCTATAATTATTTTGTAATGAGAGCCAAGAGATTCTAGCAATCGAATAAGTCCTTTTCTAAAAAGTGTATGATCGTCAGCTACGGCTATTTGGATAGTTTGTTGCATCATTAGTTAGGCAGTAATTGGTACTAGAAGTTTACAATGCGTACCTTGGTCTGCATCGCTTTTCAAATATAAACTACCACCCAATATAATAGCACGGTTGTACAAATTAATTAGTCCCGAACCATTAATTTTTCGTTTAGCAGCTTCAATATCAAATCCTATTCCATTGTCACTAATGTTTATTTGCAATTGATGTGGTAAATAAATTACCCCTACTTCTACTTTTGAAGGCTTGGCGTGCTTTACAATATTGTGCAATAACTCTTGACAAATACGAAATATGATTATGCGTTTAGTGTCAATAATATTTATTTCTTCACCTGAAACAGAGAAGTCAATTTTAAATCTATCTTGTTTTTGGAGCCGCCTTATTTCCTTACCTAGAGCTTCAGGAAGGGTTGAATCAGAAATTCTATTTGTATCTAAACTAATGGATAAATGCTTGATATCTAGTATTAAATCTTTTGCTACATATTTCGTTTCTTCTACTAGTTCTTTTTTTTGTACATCCGTTTTTACTCTATCTATTAGGCCTAAATTAATATTAATAACAGAAGCAAGGGCAGCAATATTATCATGCAGTTCTTGTGAAATTCTGTGTCTTGTTTGCTCTTCAACTTCAAGTTGCGATTTTAGAATTTGTTCAGAAAATTGCTGTTGCATAGCAATTTTATCTTTTTCAACCTGTCTTTTTTTATTACTGAAATAAACAAGCATTACAATAAATAATATTCCTAGAAATAATAGAACGGTAATAATACCAATAATTGTAATTATTACATTTTGTTGTGTTGGGTCTTGCATAGAATAAATGCATAAGTATAACTTGAATATAAAATCACATTTAAAATAGGCAGAAAAATTCTGTATATACTCTTACCGTCTATTTCTATATGGTGCAATGCTATGTATTTTTGCAAGCCCAATATTACTAAAGTTCCTAGACTAAACAGTAATGTAGATGCATTTATCCAGAAATAAGGGTGTTTTAGAATTGAAAGATTGTACTGTTTTTCATTTAAAGCTAATTGTACTAGTAATAAACAACAAAATATTATCTGCAGAATTTCTATAAATACCAAGGAAAATGAATTGAATACCCGCCAGCCTTCTACAAAGCAATAATTTAGAATGATTAAAGTCTCGCAGAGAATACAAATTATTATATAAACAATTTTTGTTTTGTTGTTCAACTCTATCATTTTCCCATAAACAATCAAGTACAATGGTAATGAAATGAGAAGGTATGTATTATAAATAAAATAGTTGTTTTTCCAGCCGAAAAAAATATTATTAGTTGCAAGTATTTCAATGGCACAAGTAAAAAGAAGAAGTGGTATAAAAAAAAATATTGAAAAGCTTTTAAGCCCTTTGTAGCATATAAAAGCTACAAAGAGGCTTAAAAGTTGTACTAAGTTATAAAAATTTAAGTGCATTAGAATTACGGATTTAAATCGCCAAGGTTTAATGGATCGCCTAAGTCTTCTTGGCTAGTTGAGTCGCTTGCAACTTTCAAGCTACTACTACCTTTTATTTTATATGCCCATAAAAAAGCGGTCAATCTACCTACTTTATTATTTCCTTTCGCATCAGCAGCGGTAATTTTTGTAATTACTTCGTCAGTAAGATTAAAAGATGTTGCTTTAGGATCTACATAAATGCCAAGCCTTATTCTCACACCTACATAATCTTTAGTTACTGGATCCTGAGCTAAGTTTGCAATCCATTTTGCAATATCCAAAGAGTCTATATGTCTTGGAAAAGTAATACTTTTTGTAAAAGCCTTTGCAATCGCCTTTTCATTTTTACAAATATTTTTTATATCATAGATACTATCATACGCTTTTATGCAAGCAAGTGCATAGGCTGTAGGTATTTTATGATTGTAAGAGCTACTTTCTTCGAAAGCTATTTCAGTTGCCTTGCTTGCTGGCGAACTTAACTTTTCACTTTCATTATTTTTGGGCTCGCTGTTACAAGCAGATAATAGTGTAATGCAAAGTGAAGCAATACAACTTAAAGACATCATTTTTTTCATGAATCAAGTTTTTGTTTTGAACAATTGTTTTCACCACAATATTGCACTTTTTTTTCAATTCAATCACTAAGGGATTTCCCTGATTTTTTTGAGAGAAATCCCCGAAAGTTTACGTAGATTTCCCTGAGATTGTACAGGAAAATCACTTATTGATCTTGTAAATTTTCTCCACTAGGTTTGCTTTTTACATTTCAATTTTTGAGCAATTTTTTAAACTCAGATAAATGAGAAATAAATACAAAATTATTCTTATTAAATATACAGTTTTTGCAATAATACTTACTGTAACAATGGCACTTTCTTACAGTAGGTAACATAATGTCTTTAGCCCTCTTTAATTTCTTCACAGGGCCATAAGGGGTAAAAAGGCGAAACCAGTCGTGGTTTCGCCTTCATTATTTTTAATATTGATGTTGGTTGTTATTGTACCAAACCTATTAATTCAGTCATAACGGCACCTTGCTTGTAGGCTTTTAAAAAATTGCCTTGCGGTGCGTATACCGCTACAAATGGCGTAAACTCAACCCTGAAAAAAGATGGAATAAAGTATTTGAGATCTCTACCCATCATAACATTAGAATATTTACCCAAATCGTATTTATCGTAAAAAGCTTTAATTTTCTCAATAGGATGGTAACTTACAAAAACGAAAGTTGCATTTTTTAAACTATCCATATGCTTTTTTATCTCCTCAGTTTCTAATTCGCAGTGGCTGCATTCTGGGCTAAAGTAAATAAACACAACTGGCTTTTCTTTTGGTAAGGTTTTATTATTTATCCAAACGCTGTCAGTTTTAGTGCTTTTGCAATTTAACACAGAAAATTCTGGAATTTTTTTCGTTTTTAAATATGGTGCAATTGTATCGTAATTATTTTCTTGGCTAAAACCATTAATTGGTAACGTTGTTAGAAGTAATAAAATGATGCTTTTCATACGATAAAAATAAGTGAGATTGATTGCTTGGGCAAACCATTACTTGTTAAAATTGCCTTGGTTTAATATTTTAATACCTTTTCTGCCTTTTTCCAATAAGCAAAAAAACTAGGAAAATAACCTGTTACTGTTGGGCAAAGCCAATCTCTATTGTCATTAATACCCTTGTAATGCTGCGTTGTAGGGTGTTCTTTGTAATAAATACCCCCAACCCCAAAAGGGGAGTTATAGAGTGATTTCAATTCAGTGAATTCGCCAACAAAAATTTGTATATTGGGTATGTTTTCTTTTGCTAATTGTAATACAAAATCTAGCACCTTATCGCTTACAGGATATGCCTTAAAATGTGATGGCTCTAATAACAGCACTTTATTTGCTGCTTCATCTTTATGCCAATTTGGATCTAAGTTGTAGCTATTATAAACTAATAATGGCAAGGTCGCATCCAAATGTATTGGTGATTGGGTTGGTAAATTTGTTTGCAAATCTAAATCTGCAATAGGCTCTA
>JAAFHG010000600.1 GCA_013297585.1 Chitinophagales bacterium | reverse complement strand
AATACTGTTTATTGGCCGATAATATTAAGCCATGTTGCATTAAAATGGTAGATTTTACAGAATCATGCAAGCGTTTATAATTAGGGTTGCGCTGCAAATAATCATATACAAGTAGACCTTTGGTAAAATTTTCAGCTCGTTTATAAGCATCAATGAAATCGCTATACAAGATAAAAACACTGTTATTATATGCAATATTTATGCTTATATCCTTTACAACGCTATTTAAGTAACGCTCTGCTTGCTCAGTGCTATTATTTAAAATATGCTTTTCAACAACAGATTTAATAGTTGGTAGAGATGGTTGCGCACTTATGGATAACAATAGTACCACCAGAAAACAAGGTATAAGAAGCAGTTTTTGCATGGAATCTCATTAATTGAAATTTAAAAATACGAAAACATTGCTTGTGATATAATAGCGATTGATTAAATTTTCGGCAACAAAAAAGCCTTACCAAAAAATGTGGTAAAGCTTTTTTAGGGGGTATTAATATTACTATTTAGCAGCTACTAAATGCACTGATACCTTTACATCTTTTGAAACTTTTGTAGGATCGTAAGACACGCCAAATGCCGTTCTATCTAATACAAAACTTGCATCGCCAGAGAAAGTTTTTGCGTCACTAGTAGTTGTTGCAACAAATTTTACTGGGCCAGTAATACCTTTTAAAGTAAGGCTACCATCAATTTCAGCAGTATTAGCAGCTGTATATTTTACGCTTGTGATAGCAAAAGTGGCATCAGTACCTTTGGCGAAATCGAAAAAATCCGGTGCTTTCAAATGACCTTCTAATCTTGCACCTGCACCATCAGTAATTTTTAGTGATGCAAGATCAATTACAAAACTACCACCAGTTAATTTTCCGCCATCAACTGTTACAGACCCACTTTTTAATAAGAAAAAACCAGGGTGAGTGCCACTTTCTTTACTACCAATAAATTCAACTTTACTAGAAGCAGTATTTACTGCAAATGTGTCAGCAACTTTAGTAGTAAATGAGTAGATACCTACTGTGCTAGCTACTAGAGCAAGGGCTAAGAAAACTTTTTTCATAAAAGGTTTTGTTTAATTTTTTGTTTTATAATTCTGTTGCAAAATAAACTAACTAATGTTACAACAATGACTTTTTGAATTATTTTTTTCTTTTTCGATAATCTAGAAATCAGAGTCTAACATCAATTTGTCAATTTTTGAAATGAATTTACAATTTACATACCAAAATTGTTCTCATCAAAAAATCTTTATTTATTCTACACAATTAGAGTTGGAAACTTGCAGATAATCCTTCATTACAATTAGTACCAACCATTACTTCAAATTCACCCGGTTCTACTATAAAAACACCATCATTATTATAAAAACCGAGTTCTTTATTGGTTAATGTAAAAGTGATTGTTTTAGATTCACCTGCTTTCAGTAGCATTTTTTCAAAACCTTTTAGTTCTTTTACTGGCCTTACTACACTAGCTACTTTATCATGAATATATAGCTGTGCTACCTCTTCGCCAGCAACTTTACCAGTATTAGTAATAGTTACACTTACTTTAATATTGGCTTTATCAGCACCGCTTACAATAAGATTGCTGTAGGCAAATTTTGAATAGCTTAGCCCATAACCAAATGGATACAATGGCTTGTAACTTTCATCCATGTAGTGCGACCAAAACACCAAGTCTTTGGGCCCTGGACGACCAGTGTTGTAATGACTGTAATACAATGGCTCCTGCCCTACGCTTCTTGGAAAAGTCATAGGTAATTTACCAGAAGGGTTATAATCACCAAACAAAACTTGTGCTACTGCATTACCAGTTTGCGAACCAAGTTGCCACGCTTCAACTATTGCAGGAATGTGTTCATCTGACCAAGTAACGGCTAATGGACGACCATTCATTAATACCAAAACGATGTTCTTATTTACTTTATAAACAGCCTCAAGTAATTGCTGTTGCACACCTGGTAAATCTAGCTTACTTCTGCTTCTACCCTCACCACTTTGAAAACCATGTTCACCCAAAACCATAACGACTACTGATGATTTTTTGGCCAATTCAATAGCGGCAGCAAAACCACTTTTATCAGTTTCATTAATTTTCAATTCTTCAATAAACGAAGCTTTGCCAGTTATCACATCAGCGCCTTTGGCATATTTAAAATTGTTAGTATATTTTTTCAATCCTTCTATTACAGAAACTGCCGTATTATCATCGCTACCAATGCGCCAGCTACCAAGTGGGCTATTTTTATCATTTGCCAAAGCACCAATTACTGCGATATTTTTTTGAGTTTTACTTAATGGCAAAAGATTATTGCTGTTTTTCAATAAAACAATAGATTTCTTAGCCATATCTAGCGCAGCCGCTTGA
>JAAFHG010000664.1:1655-2156 GCA_013297585.1 Chitinophagales bacterium | reverse complement strand
TGAGAATGGTCCAGAATCAGTTTTTGAAGTACAATATACCGAAGCTGAAGGCGCAAGCTTTGATTGTTTGCAATGTAGTGAAGGTAATGTAGCAGTTGGCTTTAACGGACCAAGAAATTATAAAGGCACTGTTTTTACTTCTGGATTTAGCTTTAATGTACCCACGCCAAAAATTGTGAATGCCTTTCAGGCTGGAGATAACCGAAAAGCAGTTGCAATTTTAGATATTGCTGCTTGGGCAACGGCTACAGGTGCTACTTATGGAACTGGTTACGAACATACTGGTTATTTTAACAGAAAATACATTCCTAGAATAAGAGGTACAAACGCACAAGGAGATTTGAATCTAACAAATCCTAATAATTACAGGGCCATTCGTTATGCAGATGTGCTATTAATGGCTGCGGAAGCAAATAGTCGTGGCGGAATTGATGAAACAAAAGCAAGAAACTACTTAAATCAAGTTCGCCAGCGTGCTTTTGGAGATAATAATCACAATAT
>JAAFHG010000664.1:0-1645 GCA_013297585.1 Chitinophagales bacterium | reverse complement strand
TGTTGCTGGAAAACATGAATTATTTCCTATTCCAATTGAAGAAATACAATTTTCAAATGGTAATTGGACACAAAATACTGGATATTAAAACAACTTAATTATGAAAAATATTAAATTTTTATTGTGTCTATTTGTCACCTTCATCATTTTTGGATGCACTCCAGATGATAAAAGTGATGTAGATTTGAGTACATTAGGTGCTCCTAAAAACATCTCGGCACTGGTAACCACAAGCCAAGACAATACGGGTAAAGTTACGTTTTTGCCAAAAGGCGAAGGTGTAACACACTATGAAATTTATTTTGGTGATGACACTACTGCACCTGCTGTGGTAAAAGCTGGCGAAACCACTTTTCACATCTACAAACAAGGGACTTATCAAGCCAAAATTGTAGGCATCACCCTAAACGGACAAAAAACCGAAGTAATGCAACAGGTTGTAGTGTCTTTTGCACCGCCAACTAATTTGGTAGCCACTATAACAACAGGTACTAATTTATCTGTAAAAGTAACCGCTACAGCCGATTCAGAAACTTTCTTCAAAGTTTATTTTGGTGATGGCGGCGCTAATGAAGTACCTGTAGAGTTTATGGAGGGACAAGAAGTTTCCCATACCTATGCCACTAAGGGTACTTATCAAATAAAAGTAGTAGCACTTAATGGTGGCATTACAACCATAGAAACTATTAAAACTGTTGTTATTACCAATTTAACACCTGCTCCTGTACCTACTAAAAGTGCCGCAAACGTAATCTCATTGTTTAGTGATACTTATACCAATATTGGTGTAGCAACTTGGCGTACAGATTGGTCTAATGCTACCTTAACAGAAAGTAATATTAGCGGCAATAATATAAAAGAATATAGTGCATTAGGCTTTGTAGGTATAGAACCTACCGCTACTATAGACGCAACAACTATGACCCATTATCACATGGATGTATGGTCTAGTGATTTTACAGAGTTTAGAGTAAAATTAGTAGATTTTGGGGCTAATGGTACTTATCAAGGTGGCGACGATGTAGAACATGAAATTACCTTTTCAGCACCAGCAAAAGATCAATGGGTGGGTATAGACATCCCATTAAGTAATTTTACAGGTTTAACCACACGTGCCCATATTGCGCAAATTATATATGTAGGTGCCCCTTATGGTGCAACAAAAGTAATTGTAGATAATGTGTATTTTTATAAAGAATCAACCGAATCTATAAAAATGCCCCTTGATTTTGAATCTAGTACCCTAACTTACAGTTGGGTAGGTTTTGGATCTTCAAGTTTTGGTCCAATTCCTGTAGCTGTAATTGACAATCCTAATAAAACAGGCATCAATACTTCTAATAAAGTGGTGAGCATAGAAAAACCAGCTGCGGCTCAAGTTTGGGCAGGTGCATCTATGGCTTTAACAGCGCCTATTGACCTCACAAAAGGCACAAAAATAAAAGTGGCGGTTTGGTCGCCAAAAGTAGGCGCAAAAATATTGTTCAAAACAGAAGATACAACTTCGCCAAAAGATGGCAATGGAAACCCATCTATATTTGTTGAAAAAGAAGTTTTAACCACAGTAGCCAATGCTTGGGAAGTTTTAACTTTTGATATTGCAAACCCTACAGGTGGTACATATAATGCTTCAATTTCGTTTAGA
>JAAFHG010000589.1 GCA_013297585.1 Chitinophagales bacterium | reverse complement strand
ACAAACAGTTCAAATTGTAGCCAACCCAAGTACCTCAGGCAACATTGTAATTGGACCAAATAATTACCATGTTAGTGAAAATATTTACACTGAGGCAGAAATAGGTGCAACTAACTTTACTACCCCTGCTACCGCTATTAATAGGATCGATTTTAATGTTGCGGCATTAGGCACCAATACCACAGTAAATAATTTTGCCATTTATTTGCGTAATATTCCTTTAGCCAACACTAGTTACACTACTGGCATTTACAACACAACTGGCTATACCCTTGTTTTTAGTGGCACTTATATTCCATCAGTAATTGGTTGGGTAGGAGTAGATTTAACTACTCCCTTTGTTAGAACCGCTGGTAGCAATTTAGAATTATTAATTGAGCGATTTGATGGAACGGCCCATGGTGCATTTAGTTTTAGGAGTTCAAATGGTAACGAAACCAGTGCTACAATTGCCTCTAGTAGAAGAGTAAACGCCAGTACATTACCGGTTTCGGGTACAACCATTTTAAATACAGCCTCCGCGTTTAAACCCCAGCTACAATTAAAACATAATACTGCCAATGATGTAAGTGTAGTTCAAGTGTATACACTTGGCAAATTACCAATCCCTTTTGCTGCGCCTCATGTGGTGAGTGCCAATATTTTAAATAATGGTAGTAATGCAATTTCTAACTTAGCTGTAACCCTAAATATTAGTGGTGCAAATAGTTTTACTGATGTACAAACAATAGCAAGTTTAGCTTCTGGCGCATCTACTACAGTAAATTTCACTTCGTTTTCACCAACAAATATTGGCAACAATACTGTTAGTGTTTCTGTACCAAATGATGATTTTAATGCCAATAATTCAAAAATTGTTAGCCAAAATGTAACGGGCAACAGTTATACTTATGCTTATGGTACAACCCCTTCTAGCTCTGTTGGATTAAATGCAAATACCGGTGATTTTGTAGCAAAATTCACTACCAGTAGCCCAACAAGCATTAACCAAGTTGGTGTAAATTTTACCAGTAGTGGATTGCCGTTTAGAATTGGCGTGTGGGATAAATCCGGTACTGGTTTACCAGGGGCATTATTATGGGAGTCGACTATTCAAACCACCACAAATGGAGTATTTACTTTACCAATTAATCCACCAGTTGCAATTGCCGATACTTTCTATATAGGTGTTAGGCAAATTGGCACTACCAATATTCAGTTTGCTTATCAAGATGAAACGCCTATTAGAGCAAATACTTTCTTTTTTACAGCACCATCTGGCAGTACAACCTGGAGTGATTTTTCACCAGGAAACCCTTTTAAATTTATGATTGAGCCAAGATTAACATTGGCAGATGATGTAGGCGTTTCAGCTATTTCAAACCCTGTATCGTTGAGTACTATTGACAACTGTGGCCTACAACCTCAAGCTGTAATTAATAATTTTGGAAGCAATGACCAGTTAACGCCTTTTAATGCAACATTTACCATTAAACAATCTGGCACTGTGGTTTACAGCAATACCCAATCAATTAGTTTAAATTCTGGCGAATCAAAAGTGATTGATTTTGCCCCTTTTACTGGATCTGTTAATGGCATTGACTCTGCTTTTTGTTATACCAGTTTAGCCACAGATGCGGCCTCTAATAATGACACTGTTGTAAATAGATTTACCACCAATAATTTTAGTTTTAGTGGTGCAACTGTAACAAGCGGCGGTTATTTATTTGCAAATTCAACCAGCTGTGCTGCTGCTTCATCTTTTCAACCTACCTATAACTGGATAGATGAAACAAGTAATGAGATAGATTGGGCAAGTAATGGTGATGATAGCGTATTGGCTACTCCAATTAATTTACCCTTTACATTCCCCTATTTTGGAGGTAATTATACCCAGTGCTGGATCAGCTCAAATGGATGGATCAGCTTTTCAAATCCAACAACTTTAACTGCTATTCAACAAAGAACACCTGTTTCAATAGCAACAGCTGGCGGTATTGAAAACTATATTGCAGCGTTACATACAGATTTAGATGTAACTACAACTACTTATACAGATGCAAGAACTTTTTATGGAGGAGATGCGTCTCAATTTATTATCACTTTTAGGCATGCACATGCTTTTGGCAGTGCTGATGATTTTATTACTTTTCAGATAATACTTAAGCCTGATGGCAATATATTTTTACAATATAATAACCTAGAAACTAGTTCTCCAATTCCAACTAGTTTAACCAACAGTTGTGGCATAGGAATTGAAAATACAACTGGTACGTTAGGCATGCAATATAGATTTGATGGAAACTTAGGTAGTGTTTTTGGATCGCCATTGGCACTTCAATTTAAGGCCCCAGTTCCGGTACCAGTAAGTTTAATAAATTTTACCGCTACTAAAAACGAAACCACAAATAATTTAAATTGGACTATAGGCC
>JAAFHG010000203.1 GCA_013297585.1 Chitinophagales bacterium | reverse complement strand
GAAATCTATAAGTTTTTAAAGTTGGGTTTGCGCCATATAATTCACGAGCGAAATACCAACGAAACTAAAATTCGTGTAGAGTTGAATTTAGATGGTAGCGGTAATGCACATATAGAAACAGGTTTAGGCTTTTTCGATCATATGCTAGACCAAATTGCTCGTCACGGTAAAATGGATTTAAACATTGTTACCAAAGGCGATTTGCATATAGATGAACATCACACCATTGAAGATACAGGCTTAGCTTTAGGCGAAGCTTTTGGTAAAGCTTTGGCAGACAAACGTGGCATGGAACGTTATGGTTTTGCCTTGCCAATGGATGAAGCAGAAGCAAAAGTGCTGATAGATTTTGGTGGGAGAAATTGGCTGATGTGGGACGCTGAATTTAAACGTGAAAAAATTGGTGAAATGCCTACAGAAATGTTCTTTCACTTCTTTAAATCGTTTAGCGATGCGGCAAAATGCAATTTGAATATTGAATGCAAAGGCGATAATGAGCATCATAAAATTGAAGCCATCTTTAAAGCCTTTGCAAAAGCCATTAAAATGGCCGTAAAACGTGACCCATTGAGTAATTATTTACCAAGCACAAAAGGGGTTTTATAAATTAAGAAGTTTATTGTATGAAAATTGATAATATTTGGTTGATAGCTGTACTAGTTTTGTCACTTGCATCAGCATGTTCTAGTGGTAAAAAATCGCTTAATAACGGCAATTACGACGAAGCTGTTTTTCAGTCTGTTGAACGCTTACAAAGTAATGGCAACCACAGAAAAGCGAGCACTGTATTGCAGGCATCTTACCCACTGGCTGTAAAATATCATTTAGATAGAATTACGAATTTAGCTGCTACTAATTCAGTAAATAGATTCGATCAAATTGTAAATGAATACGAAAGTTTAAATAGGTTGTACGATAAAGTACAATTATCGCCAGCAGCTTTAAACTTAGTAGCAGCGCAACGTTACACACAGCAATTAACCGATGCTAAAAATGAAGCTGCAAAGTTTCACTATAATTTAGGTGAGCAAAATATAAATTTAGCTAGCAAACAAGCAGCAAAGCAAGCCTATTTAGAGTACGAGTTAGCGGCTAAATATGCGCCAAACTTGTATACTGATTATCAGTTAAAAATGGATAAAGCCATGAGCTTGGCTATCACAAGAATATTGGTATTGCCTACAGAGGTGCATAGTAATATTTTAAAAATTAGCAACGATTATTTTAAAAATAAAATAATACAATACCTCTACGAACGACCGTTAAATAAATTTGTGCTATTCTACGATCAAAATGATGCTAAAACTTCTAATGTTAAAATAGATGAGATTTTGGATTTAAGTTTCGATGATTTTGTGGTTGGTCAGTTAACTACCAATAAGCTAGAACGTAAAGCCATTAATGACTCTGTAAAAACAAAAACCACAGTGAAAATTAATGGTAAAGACACGGTGGTTGTAGGTTATAGAAAAGCTGAAGCGACTTTATTTGTGACAAGAAAAACTGTAGAAAGTACAGGTGTTTTGGATGTTAAGATTGTCAATGCATTTTCTAAAACCATTGTACAGCAAGAAAAAATTCCTGGAACATTTATTTGGGTCAATCAATTTGGTACCTATCAAGGCGAGAAAGTAGCATTAACTGATGCAGATTTAAAATTGGTTGGTAATGCAGATTCACCTGTGCCAGCACCACAACAGTTATTTTATGAGTTTACCGCACCAATTTTTACTAAATTAATGAGACGTCTAGAAGATAGATACAGAAATTATTAATAAGCGTTAACTTTTTTTGGCACTTACAATACATCAACCCATATTTGCAGCATAAATGAAACAAACAACATTAAATATTCAGTGGTGGTGGCATACAAACCTTACAGGGGTATTGTAATGTCATAAGCATTACTGAATTTGAAAAATATATTTTCAAAAAAAGCCCCGACAGAAATGTTGGGGTTTTTTCATTCGAGAATGTTTGTCTGAACATTGTCCCGATAGCTATCGGGATTGTAGGATTATCTCGATTAGTGAAATTATAAAAATGTAAAATATTTAGTAACAAAACATAATAATTCCCTTTAGGGCTAGGGTATGAAAAAGATAGTAATAGAAACCAAGGTTAAAAAAATGCTCGCTGATGTGTACACACCAGTAGGTATTTACTTGCGTGTTCGTGATAAATTTCGTGATACCATTTTGCTAGAAAGTACCGATAACCATGTAGCAGAAAATAGCTACAGTTTTATTGGTATTAATGCTATTGCAGGTATAGAAATTACCGATACCAAAAGCATTGAATTTAAATTGCCAGCGCAGCAGCCTGAGCGTATGTTGATTAATAAAATTAACGAAGTGCCTACGCATTTATGGAATTTTATGAACCGCTTTGAAGCTGCTGAAACTACTGATAAAGCTGCAAAATTCGCCCAAGGTTTGTACGGTTATACTACTTACGATGCGGTACAATTTTTCGATTCTGTAAAACTAACCACACACGATACACAGCACACAGCTATTCCTTTAATGCGCTATCGCTTATATCAATATGTTATTGCCATCAATCATTTTAAAGATGAATTGTACTTGTGCGAAAACAAAATTGCTGGCTTAGATAGCGATGTGCAAGTGGTGGAAAGCCTTATTAAAAGTAAAGATGTGCCTACTTATCCTTTTGGGGTAAGCGGTGTAGAAACATCAAATATCACCAACGTGGCTTATGTTGAGATGGTGAAAAAAGGTATTCAAAGTTGCTTCAGAGGCGATGTGTTTCAGATTGTATTAAGCCGTCGCTTTCAGCAAAGTTTTACAGGCGATGAATTTAATGTGTACCGTGCTTTACGCAACATCAATCCTTCGCCTTACTTGTTTTTCTTCGATTATGGCGATTATAAATTAATGGGTTCTTCACCAGAAAGTCAGTTGGTAATTGCCAATGGCAAAGCCACTGTTCACCCAATTGCAGGTACATTTAAACGCACAGGTAACGATGCTACCGACCAAGAAGCTGCTGAGCGTTTATTGCTTGATCCTAAAGAAAATGCAGAGCATGTGATGTTAGTAGATTTGGCTCGCAACGATTTGAGCCGTGTGTGTGATGAGGTACGTGTAAGTCACTACCGTGAGGTGCAATATTATAGCCACGTTATTCACTTGGTAAGCGAAGTAAATGCAACGGTTCGTGCTAATAGCAACCCGTTTGAATTATTGGCCAAAACCTTTCCAGCAGGCACTTTAAGCGGTGCGCCTAAAATTAAGGCTATGCATTTAATAGATAGTTTTGAAACTACTAATCGCAGTTATTATGGTGGCGGTATTGGCTTTATGGGTTTTGATGGTAATTGCAATCATGCCATTATGATTCGTACTTTTTTAAGCAAAAACAACACACTGTTTTACCAAGCAGGTGCAGGTGTTGTGGCCGCTTCAAATCCTGAAAGCGAGTTGCAAGAAGTAAATAACAAATTGAATGCACTTAAAAAAGCTATTGAATTTGCCAACGATATTGGTGTGTAGTTTTTTTGTGTAACCAACAGCAGTAATTCTCTTGAACATTTGTTGCGTCGCACACTTTTACGTTTATACCGTTATTCAACATTTTAAAGAAAGTCATGTCAACACAAAATAATCATACAACAACTTCTGTTCAAAGCATCCCTTCAGGGGCGGGGGGGCGTATTCTCGTTTTTGATAATTACGATTCTTTTACCTACAATTTGGTGCATCTAGTAGAAAAAATTACCCATCAAAAAGTAGATGTTTTTCGTAACGATGAAATTGCTTTAGAAGATGTGAATCAATATGATAAAATCATTTTATCGCCTGGCCCCGGTATACCAGAAGAAGCAGGTTTGCTATTACCTCTCATTAAGCAATATGCAGCTACAAAATCTATACTAGGTGTGTGTTTAGGGCATCAAGCTATTGGTCAGGCATTTGGTGGTAAGCTTACCAATTTATCATCTGTATATCATGGCATTGCAACGCCTATTCAACTCGTTAATCGAGAATCGGATGTCGCAAGCAACTTACGATTATCGACTAGCGGTTCTCGAAATGATTTATTCGCAGGTTTTCCTAACGAATTCACCGTTGGCCGTTATCATAGTTGGGTTGTCAGTGATGAGGGTTTTCCAGAAGAACTAGAAGTTACAGCACGTGACGAACATAATTTTATCATGGCATTGCAGCACAAAACCTACGATGTACAAGGTGTACAATTTCATCCAGAAAGTGTATTAACACCAGATGGTGAAAAAATTATGAGAAATTGGTTAGCCCCCAACCCCTAAAGGGGAGCATTTAGATGGCTAAGATTTATAAAACATAAACATAAAATTCCCCTTTAGGGGGCAGGGGCATGAAAAAAATACTACAATACTTATTCGAGCATAAAACACTCACTTATCAGCAAGCAAAAGAGGTGTTATTAGGCATTGGTAAAAGCTTGTACAACGAGCATGAAGTAACCGCTTTTATGACGGTGTATTTAATGCGCAGCATTACCATCGAAGAGTTACAAGGCTTTAGAGATGCCTTGTTAGAACTTTGCGTAAAAGTAGATTTAGGTGACTATAAAGTAATGGATATAGTGGGTACAGGTGGTGATGGTAAAAATACCTTCAATATCTCTACATTGAGTTGCTTTGTTGTAGCAGGTGCTGGACAAAAAGTGGCCAAACATGGTAATTATGGCGCCACTTCTATCAGTGGTTCTAGTAATGTAATGGAGCAGTTGGGCTACAAATTCAAGAATGATATTGGTAAATTACAAAATGAGGTTGAAGAAGCTGGTATTTGTTTTTTACATGCACCTATGTTTCATCCTGCATTAAAAGCAGTTGGTGCTATTCGTAAAAATTTGGGTGTACGTACCTTTTTTAATATGCTTGGTCCAATGGTTAATCCTGCCAATCCTAGTTATCAACTGGTAGGTGTGTACAATTTAGAAATGGCTCGTATTTACAATTATTTACTACAGCAAACAGGTAAACCATTTACCGTAATTCACAGTCTTGATGGTTACGATGAAATTTCGTTAACCAACGATACCAAAGTAATTACCAACGAAGGTGAAAGTATAAAAACACCACAGCAATTAGGTAAACGCATGGTAATGCAGCAAGATATTTATGGTGGTAATTCGGTAGAAGAAGCCGCTAAGATTTTTGAAACCATTATAAAGGGTAGAGGCACTTGGGCTCAAAATGCGGTGGTATTAGCCAATAGTGCTATGGCATTATATTGTACACGTCATTTTAATTCGTATGACGATGCATATAATGCAGCGGTTATTAGCTTAGAAAGCAAAGCTGCTTATAATTGTTTACAAACGTTAATTGCCTTGCAGTAGTTGATTGATTTTGTTAAATAGAAGCTTTGGCGGCTGTATAGAAGAGGATTTCAACTACGTAGAAACTTTAGCGGGTGTGTAGAAACGAATTTTAACCGTGTAGAAGCTTTGGCGGCTATATAGAAGAGGATTTTAACTGTATAGAAGCTTTGGCGAGCATGTAGAAAGTAAAAATTGCATAGCTGGCGAAGTTTTCAGAGATTGTAATCATGCTGTTTGAAGTCTCTGACTTCGAATGCCCTATGTTCTTTAAAGTCTCTGGCTTTCTTAAACATAGTCGCAGACTATAAAGAACATAAAAACTGCGAAGTCAGAGACTTCACAGAGCATTTAGAATGATTTGAAGTTTAAATAAATATTTAAATGGAAGATAATGTAGCTAAAGGCGGTTATCAGATACGCAACCAACAATCAAGGCATTTTTTGACATTAACGGTTTGTGGTTGGATAGATTTATTTACAAGAAAAGAGTACAAGGATATTCTTATAGAATCTCTTAGATACTGCATTAAAGAAAAGGGGTTAGAGCTAAATGCGTTTGTAATAATGAGTAATCATGTGCATTTAATAGCAAGAGCAACTAAGCAAGACACTTTGAGTGATATTTTAAGAGATCTTAAAAAGTTTACTCATCGTTCTATGATGAAAATTATAGAAAGCGAAAAGGAAAGTAGGCGGTTATGGATGCTGCACCAATTTAAGTTTTATGCGAGTAGACATAGCCGTAATGAAAATTATCAAATTTGGACAAATGATAATCATCCAGAAGAATGTTTCACGGAAGATTTTACGTTAACCAAATTGAATTACATTCATCGAAATCCTGTTAGAGCAGGCATTGTTGCAAATTCAGAGGATTATATTTATTCAAGTGCGGCTAACTATGCATTAAGAAAAGGGGTTATTGATATTGTATTATTATAAAGAACATAAAAATTGCGAAGTCAGAGACTTCGCAGAGCAAAACAAAATCACAAAGTATTTATGAATATTCTTGATAAAATAGTTGCGTACAAAAAAGGTGAAGTAGCTGCTGCAAAAGCTAGCAAAAGCATTGCTGAACTAGAGCAAATGCCTTTTTTCTCAAAACCTGTATTATCGCTTAAGCAGTTTTTACTTGATGATGCCAAAACAGGCATTATCGCTGAATATAAAAGACAATCGCCTTCAAAAGGTATTATTAATGCAACTGCTACTGTAGAAGAAGTAACGGCTGCTTATGCGCAACATGGTGCATCGGGTATTTCGGTATTAACAGATACCAACTTTTTTGGTGGTAGCTTAGATGATTTGCTGAAAGCAACTATTAACGAAGTGCCTTTGCTACGCAAAGATTTTATGATTGATGAGTATCAATTTATAGAAGCGAAAGCGCATGG
>JAAFHG010000293.1 GCA_013297585.1 Chitinophagales bacterium | reverse complement strand
GTAAAGTATTAGGTGTATGTAATGGTTTTCAAATTTTATGCAAAAGCGGTTTGCTACCAGGTGTATTGTTACAAAATGCTAACCAACAATTTATTTGTAAAAATGTGTATTTGCAAAACACAACTGATGCATTAAAAGTACCTATTGCACATGGTGAAGGCAGGTATTTTGCCGATGATGCAACATTGAATGAGCTTGAAGCCAACAATCAAGTATTATTTAGATATTGTAATGAAGATGGTAGTATAGAAACTTCTGCAAATCCTAATGGTGCTGTAAGGAATATTGCTGGCATACGTAACAAAGCAGGAATGTGTTTGGTATGATGCCGCATCCTGAAAGAGCAACTAACCGTACATTAGGTAATATAGATGGCCTAAGAGTATTTGAAATTCTTGGTTTGAATTAATTGAGATAAAAATTAGTACATGAAAAAATTAGTATTCACAGCGTTATTATTAGTTGGTTTCTCGGCTTTACCGGCACAAGTACAAAACCCTGTTTCGTGGAAGTACGAAGCCAAAAAGAAAGGTGCTGATTATGAGATTGTAATTACTGCTACTGTAGATAAACCTTGGCATATTTACTCTCAAAATACTGGCAAAAATGGGCCTGTGCCTACTAATATTACTTTCAAGAAAAATCCTTTGGTTACAATAAGCGGTAATGTTAAAGAAACTGGCAAACTTGAAAAAGTGTATGATAAAAACTTTTCTACCGATGTACTGTTCTACAGCAGCAAAGTAGTGTTTACATAGTTGGTAAAAGTAAAAGCCGGCGTAAAAACCAATGTAAGTGGTACAGTAGAATATATGGTGTGTGATGATGAACAATGTTTGCCACCAACCAAAAAAACATTTGACATTAAATTGATGTAATGATTTTACATGTCTTACGTCAATACCCAAAATGAATAACAATTTATGAAAAGACATATTGCATTATTACTAGCAATAGCAATGATTGTATGTAAAATAAGCACTGCACAGGACGCAAAACCTGTGCAGTTTAATTTTACTGCCAAAGCTATTAACGACTCAACCGTTCAGCTTACTGTAGCAGCAAAAATTAGTAAAGGCTCGCAGCTATTTTCTACCAAAAAATCTAGTGATGATGATGCTTTTGTATCTGCTTTAATGCTTGATACTACCGCTAAACCATTAACTACAATAAAAGATACAATAATCGAAAATGGTGCGCTGCAATTAGTAAAGTCAACTGATAGCACTGTTTACAAATTATACAGCGACAGTGTTTCGTTTACTTACTTGGTACATGTAAAAGCTGATAGTGCATTTACATTAAAAGGTGCATTTGCAGCGTTGCTTAAAAAAGGCGAAGAATTTCCAAGTGAAGAGGAAAAATTTTCAGTAACAATAGAAGCTAGCACTGTAAAAACTGATGTTGCTAAAAAAGATGATACCTTATTAAGTGTGTTTTTGTTATGTTTTGCTACTGGTCTATTTGCCATTATTACACCTTGTGTATTTCCATTAATACCTGTTACTGTTAGTTTCTTTTTAAAACGTAGTGGCTCTCGTCAGGCAGGTGTAAGAAATGCGGTTATATATTCATTGTCTATTATCGCTATTTACACCGTACCTACTATTTTAATTACACTAGTTTTTGGCGATAAAGCATTGTATGCCATTTCTACTTCTGCTATATCTAACTTATTGTTCTTTGCAATATTCATCGTGTTTGCAGTATCTTTTTTTGGTGCTTTTGAGTTAACCTTACCAAACAGTTGGGCAAATAAAGCCGATCAACAAGCTGGCAAAGGTGGCATTTTAGGCATCTTTTTTATGGCTTTAACTTTAGTGATTGTTTCTTTCTCATGTACTGGCCCTTTAGTAGGTACATTACTTGGCCAAACAAGCACAAAAGGTGTAAGCATTGCGCCAATCATCGGTATGTTTGGTTTTGGTTTAGGCTTGGCATTACCATTTTCTTTGTTTGCATTTTTCCCTTCTATGTTGCAATCATTACCTAAAAGTGGTGGTTGGTTAAATTCTGTAAAAGTGACATTTGGCTTTATCGAATTGGCTTTGGCAATGAAGTTTTTATCTAATGTAGACTTAATTTACCATTGGCATTTGCTAAATAGAGATGTGTTTTTAGTTATTTGGATTGTTGTGTTTGTATTAATGGGCTTGTATTTATTGGGTAAATTAAAATTCTCTCACGATAGTGATTTAAAATTCATCAGTGTACCACGATTATTTTTTGGTATTGCTGCCTTCAGTTTTGCATTATATATGGTGCCAGGTTTGTGGGGCGCACCTTTAAAACCATTATCTGGTTTTATTCCACCAGCAACTACACAAGATTTTAACCTAGATAATTTAAAATATACCATTGGCAGTTCTACAAGTGCACCAACAGCTACAAACACAGGTGCAAATCCCCCTAAAAAATATACCGAAAAATTACATGTGCCTTTTGGGTTAACTGCTTACTTTGACTTAGAAGAAGGTATGGCGGCAGCAAAAATTTTGCACAAGCCATTAATGTTAGATTTTACTGGTCATTCTTGTGCTAATTGTAGAAAGATGGAGGAAGAAGTTTGGAGCAATCCTGATGTACTAAAGCGTATCAAAGAGAATTTCGTACTTGTGAGTTTGTATGTAGATGAAAGTACAGAATTGCCTGCCGCTGAACAGTATACCAATAAAAAAGGTGAAAAAATTGTAACTGTGGGCGATAAAAATTTAGACTACGAAATCGCTAAGTTTAACTTAAATGCACAGCCTTTATACATGTTTTTAGACCTTAACGGTAATCCTTTAAGCGATAAAAAATATGGTTACGATGCTGATGTACAAAAGTTTATCAATCACTTAGATGCTGTAAAAGCAGCTTTTGATAAGCAACCTTAGGCGGCTTACATTTGCGTTGTATGCAGGCAATTAATTACAAAAGACAACTCTATATTTTACTACTGGCTACTATCATCATAAAAATGATAGTAGCCTTTTTTGTTGAGCTTGGTAACGATGAAGTGTATTATTGGACATACGCATTGCAGCCAGATTATAATCATTTCGATCATCCACCAATGGTAGGCTTTTTGATACGTTTAACCTCTTTAAATCTGCATTGGGCAAATGATGTTAGCTTACGTTTAGGCGCTATTTTCGGCTGTGCTATTTCATCTTGGTGTATGTTTTTAATAGGCAAAACCATTAGTACAGAACGTACTGGTTGGTATGCTGCGCTTATCTACAATTGCTCGGTATATGCTGGTATTATTGCAGGCTTATTTATTTTGCCCGATAGCCCTCAAATGCCTTTGTATACAGGGGCTTTGTATGTAATGAGCCTTATTGTTTTCCAGCAAAAGGAACAACAAACCAAACTGTGGTTATGGTTGGGTTTACTAATAGGCTTGGCTTGTTTATGTAAAGTTCATGGCTTGTATTTATGGGCTGGTTTTGGCTTATTTATACTCATCAAACGCATTAAATGGTTACTGAATTGGCGCTTATACCTTGCAGTTGTCATCACATTATTATGCTTGCTACCAATTGTATATTGGAACGTTCTTAACGACTTTATCACCTATAAATTTCACTCAGAACGTGTAACGCACTCTAGCTTGCAATGGGATATGTTGCTGCAAGAAATTGTTGGCGAATTTGCTTATCAAAACCCTGTCATTTTTATACTGATTGTTACGGCAATAATTGTAGGTATCAAGCGTAAAGCCTTATTTACAACCACTACTAATACTTGGTTGGTTTGTATGAGCGTTCCAATGATTGTATTGTTTTGGGGCATTGCATTGTTTAACCCAACATTGCCACATTGGAGCGGCCCAGGTTATTTACCACTCTACTTTTTTGGAGCTATTTATCTAGAGAAAATCTCAATAAAGCTCTATCCAATATTTATAAGAATTGCTGGCGGATTGATAATATTTGTTTTGCTAGTTGGTGTGTTAGCGGTTCAATTTGCCCCAAGGAATTTTGGTAGTCAAGATGCTGAAAACTATGGGGAATTTTGCCCCACATTGGATATTAGTGGCTGGAAAGATTTTAGTAACAACTTTAATACTTTGGTGAAAAAAGATATTGCTGCTAAACAAATGCCTGCAAATGCGCCTATTGTTGTGGGTAAATGGTTTCCTGCGGGGCATTTAGAGTTTTATACAAGCAGAGTAACTGGCTTGCGTATTTTAGGCATTGGCAATTTGCAAGGCATACACAAGTTTGCTTGGCTGAATAACGAACGTCATCCTTTGGCAATTGGTGATGCCGCTTATTGTATCGTACCATCAAACTTGCCATTTAATGTACATGAGGCTTACGGGCAATATTTTACAACCATACAACCGCCAATAATTGTTAGCCAAATGCGCAGCGGTAAAGCTGTACGTTTTTTTTATGTGTACAGGCTAAAAGGGTGTAAAAAAATATATGCAAATATGCTATAATTCGAAGGAAGATTTATATCAAGTATTTGCATATTAAATTATTATAATTTGTTATTATTTTGATTCCAGTAAGGTAAAAATTTAATTAAATTGCTTTGTTTAGTATTTCGATTATTCCTCTATTTATTCGAATTAAAGAGCGGGTTATATTAATGTATTGTATGAATTTATGGCAAACGATCTACGATTATTATTTCGCAATAAGTACCAAGTACGCAGTAAATCCTGTTGTGTTTATTAGTATTCATGTAGTGTGTACGCCTTTACTAGTAATAAACATTTGGTGGTTGTTGCGCACAAAGAAACAAGGTAAACCAGTTTTTGTACCAATGCTTTGTGCGATTGTCTTGTATAATATTGCCAATGTGTATTTAGTAGTTGTGGGCAGAAACATACCGCTGTATATCTACTTAATGCTAGTAGTATTTACCCTTTACAGCGGCTACTTTAGTGTAACGAAAATAAGAGAAAAACTAGCGAAAACAACAGTGGCTTGTGAAGACACAAGCCACTGATTACAAACTCGCTTTAAGCTGAATAAAGTATCTAACCGATGCAGTGTGCGACGCAACGATGTTACATAGTAGCACTAACGCTGGTTACATAAACATACTACTTCAATAAACTGGTGTCAAACAGTTTTAGGATTCTTTTATACTCATCTGTCCAGCTACTTGGCTCTACAAAACCGTGATCTTCTACAGGGTAAGGGGCTATTTGCCAGTTGTCTTTACCTAGTTCTATTAAGCGCTGTGTAAGGCGCACCGCATCTTGAAAGTTCACGTTTACATCTACCATACCATGACAAATTAATAGGTTGTTTT
>JAAFHG010000501.1 GCA_013297585.1 Chitinophagales bacterium | reverse complement strand
ACTTTGAAGATACGAATAGATTGCTAGTTTTGTTGCTTTTTTGAAGGTTTGGTTCTTGTGGTTTTTTGTTTAATATATAGAAAAGCGTACAAGTGTGCGACGCAACAATAGCTACATAGCACTACTACTGCTGGTTACATAAAAAATCTTTCTACATTTTTGTGAGATTCCCTTACTTTTGCGCTCCCAAAAAGTTCTTTCGATAAAAAAGAATGATTGATCTTGGGAGTTCTGGAATAAATCTGGAACGCTAAAACCAATTAAATCGTAAACAAAATGGCAAAAGAAATCTCCGGCTACGTGAAGCTGCAGGTGAAAGGCGGTCAAGCCAATCCTGCTCCTCCAGTTGGGCCTGCACTCGGTTCTAAGGGTGTGAACATCATGGAGTTCTGCAAACAATTTAATGCAAGAACTCAAGACAAACAAGGAAAAATTGTTCCTGTTTTAATTACAGTTTATACTGACAAATCTTTCGATTTTGTTATCAAAACTGCTCCAGCTCCAATTCAATTGTTAGAAGCTGCTAAACTTAACGTGGGTCAAGGTAGTAAAGAACCTAACCGTGTAAAAGTTGGTAAAGTAACTTGGGAACAAGTTGAAGCAATTGCTAAAGACAAAATGCCTGATCTTAACTGTTTTACCATTGAAAGCGCTATGAAAATGGTTGCTGGTACTGCACGTAGCATGGGCGTAACTATTGATGGCCAAGCACCTTGGGAAAAAAATTAATTATTCACCTTATAAATCATTCAAAAAATGTCGTTGACTAAAAAAAGAAAGGTTGCTAATACAAAGGTGGATAAAAATAAAAATTATACCCTTAAGGAAGCAACTGCAATAGTAAAAGATACTAACTGCACAAAATTTGATAGCTCTGTAGATTTACACCTTCGTTTAGGTGTTGATCCTAAAAAAGCTGACCAACAAGTACGTGGTACGGTTTCATTACCACACGGTACTGGTAAAACTAAAAAAGTATTGGTACTTTGTACGCCAGATAAAGAAGCCGCTGCTAAAGAAGCAGGTGCTGATTTTGTTGGTTTAGACGAATTTATCCAAAAAATTGAAAGCGGATGGACTGATGTTGATGTTATCATCGCTACACCATCTGTAATGCCTAAAATTGGTAAATTAGGTAAAGTATTAGGTCCACGTAACTTAATGCCAAACCCTAAAACTGGTACTGTAACTAATGATGTTGCTGCTGCTGTAAACGAGGTTAAAGGTGGTAAAATTGCCTTTAAAGTAGATAAAGCTGGTATTGTACACGCATCTATTGGTCGTATTTCTTTTTCACCAGAGAAATTGGCTGAAAATAGTTCAGAACTTATCAATGCTATCATTAAACTAAAACCTGCTACATCTAAAGGTACTTACCTTAAGGCTGCAAGCATGGCTAGTTCAATGGGGCCTGGTATTTCATTAGACATAAAATCATTATCAAACTAATCCTGGTGATTATTGCTGGCAACAGCTATAAAGTGACCCGGGTTTCCAATAAAAATTAGTTATGACCAAACAAGAAAAAAATGACGTGATTGTGCTTCTTAAAGAGAAGTTCAATCAATACAGTAACTTTTATGTTACTGATACAGAATCTTTAACTGTTGCTCAAATTGGTAAATTACGTAGCGCTTGTTTTAATAAACAAGTAGAAGTAAAAGTTGCTAAAAATACGTTGATTAAGAAGGCTTTAGAAGGATTAGATGCTGAAAAATATGTAGGTGTTTATGACAGCTTACATAAAGTAACTGCTTTAATGTTTTCTGAAAACCCTAAAGAGCCAGCTTTAATTTTAACTTCTTTCCGTAAAGAAAGCAAAACTGAAAAACCAGTTTTAAAAGCTGCATTTATTAATGGTGATGTGTATGTAGGCGATAACCAATTGGTTGCGTTAACAAACATTAAAACCAAAAATGAGTTAATTGGTGAAGTAATTGGCTTATTACAAAGCCCTGCTAAACGTGTATTAGCTGCTTTATTGCACCACCATGAAGGTAAAGCAGAAGCTACTACTGAAGTAGCAGCAGAAGCGGCAGTTGCTGAAGTAGCTGTTGAAGCTGCACCTGAAGCACCTGTTGCTGAATAGCAGTCCCTAGCCCCCTAAAGGAGGACTAGGAAATAAATAGGGAGTTATTATTCCAAATACATTCAATCTTTTTAGAGAGTATAAAAACTCCCTTCAGGGTTGGGGCAAACAAAATTTTTTTAAACCTCCGTCGGATTCGCAATAAGCGAATGTGAAGCCGGAAAAAATTTAAACATTATGGCAGATATTAAAGCCTTAGCTGAAAGTTTAGTAAGCTTAACCGTTAAAGACGTACAAGAGTTAGCAAACATTTTAAAAACTGAGTACGGTATTGAACCAGCTGCTGCTGCTGCTGTTGCAGGTCCTGCTGCTGCTGCTGCTGAAGTTGTAGAAGAAAAAACTGCATTTGACGTTATTTTAGTTAACGCTGGTGCTAGCAAATTAGGTGTTGTTAAAATCGTTAAAGATCTTTCTGGCTTAGGTTTGAAAGAAGCTAAAGATTTAGTTGACGGCGCTCCTAAAGCAGTGAAAGAAGGTGTTTCTAAAGCAGAAGCTGAAGAAATTGCTACTAAATTAAAAGAAGCTGGTGCTGAAGTTGAAATTAAATAATTTCACACTTACTTACATAGTTTCAAAGTCCCTGGTTATTAATTTAATCGGGGATCTTTGTTTTCTGAACCTTTGACCAAATGCTACAGTGCGTTTTGCTTTTAAATAGGACACCAGTATAGCTGTTAAGGTGAGCAACACTTTGGAAGAAGTGAATAGTGTTACCGTTAAGGTGGGTTAAGTTTTTAAAGAGGTGAGTAGAGCAACTGTAAAGTAGAATAAAACTTATGAAAAGGTGAGTAGAATAACTATTAAGCTGAGTAAATC
>JAAFHG010000481.1 GCA_013297585.1 Chitinophagales bacterium | reverse complement strand
GGCGGCGGCGGTGGCTACTTACAAGGCGGCGGCGGCGGCGGCGGCGGAGTTGGAGATATTGGATGTAATAATAGTGATGAAGGCGCTGGCGGCGGCGGAGCAGGTGGCTCTAATTTTACCGGAAGCGTTACGGCTATAACTAATAGTGTTGGTGTAAGAAATGGTAATGGATTGGTTGTTATTCAATATGTAGTGAGCCCTATAACAGTAGGTATTTTGGCTAGTAGTACAGTTGTTTGCCCTGGACAAAATGTAACTTTAACCGCCATTGGCGCGCCAACTTATACGTGGAGCAATGGTGCCAACTCAGCAAATATCGTTGTATCACCTACTTCTAATGCTAATTATTCGGTTGTTGGCTCATCAGGCCCAGGATGTAATGCCAATGCAAGTACTAACGTAAGTGTAACAGCTATTAATATTACACCAAGTAGCACTTTAATTTGTGCTGGTCAAGATGCAACTTTAACAGCAAGCAGTGCTTCTTCATATACTTGGAGTAATGGTGCTAACACTTCAAGTATTTTAGTAACACCTTTGGCTAATACCAGTTATTCGGTTTCAGGACAAACTGCAGTTAATTGCGTGGCTAACGCTGCCATTACTTTAAGCGTAACTTGTATTGGTTTAAATGAATATAGTTTAGATAACACGTCTAATGTATATCCAAATCCAGCTAATGAAAAATTTGTTTTAGAAGGCGAAAATTTAGAACAAGCAGAAGTAAAATTAAGCAATGTAGAAGGACGCATTATTTCAGTTCCTGTTACTCGCACTAAAAAAGGATTTGAATTTGATGTAAAACAATTATCAAGTGGTGTTTACTTTATATTAATTACAAAAAATAATAGTACTACTGTTAAGAAAGTAATGGTTGATTAATCACTCTATATAAATAGTAAAAGGCTCTAAGTAAATTTACTTAGAGCTTTTTTGTTTTAATACTTTGTGTTTCTTGGTAGAACGAGAATAAAGCTTTAACTGAAATTGAGACTTGCATTGTCTCATACTGTGCGAAGTCGAAATGAGAGCCGAAACAGAAGTGATAAACCGAACGAGAAACGGAACGAGAATGAGGGTTTAACGCCCGATATTACTTTTTATCTTTTCAATACATTTACACATTCAGTTTGATATACTAATTTGCTTTAATAATTCCGAATTTAAAATTTAATAAAGTTTTTAGCTCATCTTTATGCTTATCAAATTCTTTAAAGAAGTTTGCTATTTTACTTTCAAACTCTTCAAAAGATTGGTAGTATTTATTTTTCATAACCTTTTTCTTAAAGAACTTCCAAAGTCTTTCAATCAGGTTTAAATTAGGGCAGTATGGTGGTAAATAAACCAAGTCTATTCCTAACTCATGTGCTAAGTTGAGAACAGAATATGCTCTTTGGTATCTGGCGTTATCTAATACCACGCAGATTGTAGTAGCCTTGCTATACTGCTCTTTTATTTCATATAAAAAGGCATGTATTAATTCTTCACAGCAATTTTGCTCAGTTATAACTACGGTTGGTTGTAATGAAACAGGATTGATTGCTCCCACGATGTTTACTCTTCTTCTACCAGTATTTGCTTTCACTAACTTGGTATTATCTCTACCTTTTAATTGCCAAGCATAATCATTTTCATTATTATGGATTTGATGCATTGGGTCTAAAAACAGTAAAACTTGATTAGAATCACGTTTAGCGACTTCGTGCATGGAATATAGGAAGTCGGCAAAAGATACTTGAACTTCAGCAGGGGGGATTCTACCAGGAACTAGTCTGGTTTTCTTATAAGATAAACAAAGTTTTTTTTACAATAACGATATAACCAACTGTGTTCAACTTCTAAACCAAATTCAGTATGTATTTTTGATTGAAGTTCCTTAATCGTACTAATATTTTCATTTATAACAAGGTTTTTTATATCTGTTTTTCGAGTATCTAAAATAGAAGGTCTTCTATCTTCATAATGCAATAGACCCAAACCCGTTAAGCCTGTGTTATTGTATATTTTTATCCAATCAGTTATTGTATCAATATTAACACTTAGTATTAAGGCTATTTCTTTTTTTAAATATCCTTCATGTAACATCCATAAGCATTGGTAGCGACGTAAAAATTTAGCCTGCTTCTCTGACTTACGTTTTAAGTTGATGATTTGTAAGTCCCTTTTTGGGATAATAACTTGTATGCTCATAATTAGAATTAATAAGCAAATATAATTAATCGGAATTATTAAAGCAAATTAGTATAATTCAATATCTACCTTCACATAAAACAGCGGTAAAAACCCTAATTGATAATTTGGCACCAAAGGATTCTTACTTAAATCAGATGGATCGGGCGAATAGCTGAGTGCTAAAATATTTTTTGTTCCCAATACATTAATCAAATCCAAGGCAATTTCAACTCCTACTTTTTTCCCATTTATTTTATAAGCCACACGTATATCTGCTCTGTTGTATGCTGGAAACTGCAAGGTATTTATCTTTCCTTCTTCAGGCACAACATCCATTACAGCATTACTAGCTGTTATGTTTGCAGGACTGTAGCGTTTACCACCCGCATACGTAAATTTTCCACCAAAACTTAAGGTATTCTTTTTCGATTTTCCAATTTGATATTCTAAACCTGCTAATATATTCATCACATAATTTCCATTAAAATCGGTGTTGTGTAAAATATCATCGCTGCCTTTATATTTACTATCAAACAAACTAGCACTGTACATAATGTAATAATGCTTACTAAAACTTTTTTGAAACGTGATTTCCAAACCATAATTATAACCAGTTCCCGTATTCGTCATGGTATAAACTGGGAAAAAACGGTTAAAAGTGGCACCTCTATTAATAGCCGAAACACCCGATTTTACAACATACACAGGTACATTCCATAAATTTTGATAATATGCTTCTGTTTTAATAGAAAAATGTTTAGCCGCTTGCCATTCGTAACCTAATACTAAGTGTTGACTTTTAGTGAAATCTAAATTTTTATTCGTCAACTCGCGGTTGATGTTTGGCAACAATATATTATTTTTT
>JAAFHG010000384.1 GCA_013297585.1 Chitinophagales bacterium | reverse complement strand
ATAGGCAACTACAGAATCCATGAGTATTTTCATTTTATCTGGCCTAATTTGGTAATACTGGTAGCTATTGTAAAATTGTTGTTTGGTAATATTATGCGAAGCAAATACCTGCTCGTACAGTTGAATATTCATCTGTCGCGTTTTGTGTACAGAATCGGTTAATGGTATTTGATTGAACCAAACATCTGCCGTTTCAATATCCCACATGATGGTTTTCATGTCGTTAATAGCCAATGGTTCATTTGCTTTGGGCTTATTACTACAAGCAGTAAATACCAAACAGGCTACAAAAATAAAACTAACGGTCGCTTTCATTATTTGAATTCGTCTTTAAAGCGTTGGTTATTCGTAATGTCTAATTTACCTAGCAATTCAATAGCTTTAGCCTTATCTGCACTGCTCGCTTTCTTAAAAATACCTATTAGCTCAGTAGTTTTACTTTGCATAAATAGTTGCACAAACATGGTATTGGTATTTTCTTGGTTAAATGCTTGTAGCTGCGTAAGCGTTTGTAATAAATTGGTTCTTGCCTCAGCCTCCTTATCATACATTTTATCTAAGCCAGAACGATAATACGAGTAAATCACATCATGAATAATATTGTATCTTGTATTAATCAAGTTTTCGTTCAACCAGTAACGATTACGCAAACCATCAAACAATTTCCAGCCGCTAATATTACTAGCTTCAGGCGCATTGTTGACAATACTTTGGGCTTTTTGATAAAATTTATCGCCGCCTTTGGGCGCAAATGAGTCATAATCTAAACCCAATATGGTATAGCAATAAAAAGCAAGCGTTGCAGTTAAATTACCAATTAGCGGGTCATTACCTTGTACACGGTTTTCATTAAACTCTATTGGCTGAAACTCAATATATTTAAACGTAAGGTCAGCATCTTGAAAGTTAAGTAGAGCAGCTTGGTAACTACTATTAAAAACTGGTCTTGCCGCTTGAATAATGAGTGATGCTTTGTAAACATTGGTTTCGGCGATACTTTCTAGGTTCAATAAAAAACTACATTCTATTTTTTCATTAGCCTTAAATTGGTCAGTTGTCCATTTACGGTTATTAATGAAATTATTGAGTTGATTTTGCAGTGTAGTAAATACTTTTCTATCTACAGTACTATTTATTCTGCTAGCATTTACAGTCACCTTAGCCTGAAATTCTTGGGCAAAAACAGGTAATGATAAAAATGCAATAGCAAGTACTAGGACAATTTTCTTAACCATGTATTTTTGAGATAATAAATGATACAATATCTTTTGCAACTTCCTTTTTAGACTTTAATTCAAAGTTTATTTCTTCGCCAGACTTATGTAAAATAGTTATTTTATTGGTATCAAAACCAAAGCCAGCACTATTGTCGTTCAATGAATTTAGCACAATGCAATCTGCATTTTTATTTCTAAGTTTACCAAGTGCGTTTTCCTTTTCGTTATTGGTTTCTAAGGCAAAACCTGCAATAAACTGATACGGCTGTTTTAGTTGACCAAGGCTAAATAAAATATCTTTTGTTTTCGTCAAGCTTAAAGCCCAACTATCTTCTTTCTTTTTTACTTTTTCGGTAGCAATCGTCTCAGGTGTGTAATCTGCCACGGCTGCGCTCATTATCGCAATATCAGTTGCTGCAAAGTCTTCGTGACAAGCATTGTACATTTCTTGTGCACTTTTTACATTTTTACGTGTAATGCCTTTGTATACTAATGTTTCATGCGTTGGTCCTGTTACTAAGGTTACATCTGCACCTTGAATGTATAATTCTTCTGCTATGGCAAAGCCCATTTTACCACTCGAGTGGTTACCAATAAAACGAACAGGGTCAATTGGCTCGTAAGTAGGGCCAGCAGTTACCAACACCTTTTTTCCATTTAAAGTATTGTTTCTAAAAAAATGTTCAATAAGAAACGTTACAATTTCTTCTGGTTCAGCCATTCTGCCTTCGCCAATAAGGCCACTAGCAAGTTCGCCAGCGTTTACTTTTATAATGGTGTTGCCGTAACTTTCTAGCAGCGAAAGATTACGCTTTGTAGTGCCATGGTGCCACATATCCTCATCCATAGCTGGCGCCACTACCACATGGCAAGTTGCCGATAAATAAGTAGCCATTAATAAATTGTCGCAAAGCCCATTTGCCATTTTGGCTAATGTATTGCAGCTTAAAGGAGCTATGATGAAAATATCAGCCCATCTACCTAAAGCCACATGATTAGCCCATTCATCATTGGTAGTTAAATCGTGAAGTACTTTATTTTTAGATAATGTAGCTAGTACTAAAGGTGATACAAAATCTTTTGACGCTTCTGTTTGAATCACTTTTACTTCAGCACCAGCTTTTACTAAAAGCCTTACCAAGAAAATAGTTTTATAAGCAGCAATACTGCCTGAAATACCAATTAATATTTTTTTACCTGCTAGCATTTTACAAAATGAAAGTAATAAAAAACGACAGTACAAAGACTGCCGTTTACAAATTGTTTAAGATATCTACTATCTAAATAAATCGTTATCGTTATTGCGAAAATAAATCTTGTCTTCCATAAATTCCTGAGTAGCTAAAATAGCAGGGTTTGGCATGCGCTCATAAGCTCTTGAAATTTCGATTTGCTCTTTATTTTCATGGACTTCTTCTAAGCTATCGGTATGGCTAGCAAACTCTTCAAGCTTATTATGCAGTTCTTCACGTATAGAAATATTTATCTGATTAGCTCTTCTTGATGCGATAGCGATAGACTCGTACAAATTACCAGTCTTAGCTTTAATATCAACTAGGCTTTTGGTTTCTACAACCGCAGGAATATTGCTACTATTAAAGTGTTTTTTTAGTTTGCTCATTTTGTTGTGTTTTTATAAAATTAGTTGATTGAGATTTATATTTAACTACTTCATCTAAATACTTACTTGTGTTAAAGCGCTCTACAAAATCAGCACATTCGCTTAGTACCTTTTCAAATCGTTCTTTTTGTTTTTCCTCAAAACTAAGTTCGGCATATTTGAAATAGGATTTAATTACTAGCAGTTTATATTGGTCTGCATTCTTAGAATCGGGAAAATTCTCTGAGATTGTTCCGAAAGCTATTGCAGCTGCCTTGTAATAACCTAGGTTATAATATAATTCGGCACTCTTGTATTCCTTTTCTTCTAGCTTTTCTCTACATTCATCCATTAATGCATTCGCTTCCTTCACTTTTGGTGAAGTTGGGTGTGTATTAATGAAAGCCTGCAACAAGCTCATTGCCTTGTTGGTATTGGTTTGATCAAGCTCAACTTTAGGCGATTGCTTGTAAAAAGAATAAGCCCTCATATATTCACATTCTTCTGAACGGTTACTAGCAGGAAAAGTTTCTGTGAATGATTTAAATAGGTTTTCAGCATTTACATAATCTTTCTGATAGTAATAGCAGTAAGCTAATTTATAATATAAATCTTCATATCTTGCCGAACCTTTTATATAAGGAGATAAATCTTCGTACAAGATTTGAGCAAAATTGTATTTCTTTTCAGTGTAAAACTGTTCAGCCATTTTATACTTATACTCATAATCCTTACTTTTTAGTATTACACCAAATTTAGAATTACATGATACTAAAGCGACCAATAAAATCGAAAAAAGTAAAGTCCTCTTCATAAAAGTCTGCAAAAATAGTTAATTGTTCGCAATATATGCACTAACATGTTTACAGTAATCGCAAAACGGTTAATAATAACACAAAAAA
>JAAFHG010000465.1 GCA_013297585.1 Chitinophagales bacterium | reverse complement strand
GGGCTAGGGGCAAAAATAAAGTATGCCACGAATCATTAAATCTGCGCTTATTCAAATGAGCCTCTCTAAAACCGAAGGCGAAGGCACTATTGAAGATATTAAAGAAGCGATGGTGCAAAAACATATTCCTTTAATTGAGGAAGCTGGTAGGCAGGGTGTACACATTTTGTGTTTTCAAGAAATTTTTAACACCCCTTACTTCTGTCCTGGCCAAGATGCTGCTTGGTATGCAAGCGCTGAAACTGTTCCTGGGCCTACAACAGAGCGCATGGCTGCGTATGCTAAAAAGTACAATATGGTGATTATTGTGCCTGTGTACGAAAAAGAGCAAGCAGGTGTTTTGTACAATACTGCCGCTGTAATAGATGCTGATGGTACGTACTTAGGTAAGTATCGTAAAAACCATATACCACACACAGGCGGCTTTTGGGAAAAGTTTTTCTTTAAGCCCGGTAACCTTGGTTATCCTGTGTTTCAAACCAAGTATGCTAAGGTTGGTGTGTACATCTGTTACGATAGGCATTTTCCTGATGGTGCTAGATGCCTTGGCTTAAACGGCGCTGAAATTGTGTACAATCCTAGTGCTACAACGGTTGGTCAATCGCAATACTTATGGAAGCTTGAACAGCCTGCACATGCAGTAGCTAATGGCTATTTTATGGGCTGCATTAATCGAGTTGGCATCGAAAAACCTTGGAATCTTGGCGAGTTTTATGGTACGTCTTATTTTGTTAATCCATTGGGGCAAATTTTTGCAACCGCATCAGAAAATAAAGACGAGTTGTTGGTGGCAGAATTTGACCTTGACTTAATAGAACAGGTAAGAAGTAAGTGGCAGTTTTTTAGAGACAGACGACCTGAGACGTATGATGAAATAGTAAAGCCCTAACCCTAAAGGGAACAATTAGAATTTAAAAAGCTCCCCTTTAGGGGTTGGGGGCAAAATTTATTTAGTATGATCAAACGCAACAGGCTTACCACAGAACAATACGAGCATAATTTTGCTGACATTCATCCGCCTTTTGAAACCAAAGATGCAGCACTAACAGAAGCCAATAGATGCTTGTTCTGTTATGACGCACCTTGCACCAAACTTTGTCCTACAAGCATTAATGTGCCTAAGTTTATCAAGCAAATTACTACTGACAATATTAAAGGCTCAGCGCATACTATTTTCTCATCTAACATTATGGGTGCAGGTTGTAGTAAAGTGTGCCCTGTAGAGAAATTATGTGAAGGTGCTTGTGTATATAACCTAATGGATGAAACGCCTATCAATATTGCTAAACTGCAACGTTATTCTACTGAAATGGCCATGAAGAATAATTGGCAACTTTTTGAACGTAAAAATCCCCCTTTAGGGGTTAGGGGCAAAGTAGCCATTGTAGGTGCTGGTCCTGCTGGCTTAAGCTGTGCTCACATGTTAAGTCGTGAGGGTATTGATGTAACCATTTATGAGAAGGAAGCCAAAGGCGGTGGGTTGATGACTTATGGCATAGCAGCGTATAAGGTAACGCCAGAGTTTTGTGAGGATGAAGTGAACTACATTACTAGCATTGGTGGTATTGATATTAAATACAACAAAGCCTTAGGTAGAGATATTACATTGGAAGAACTGCAAGCCAATTATGATGCTGTGTACTTAGCATTTGGTGTTGGTTTGGCTCGTCAGTTAGACATAGCTTGTGAAGACTTAGAAGGCGTGGTTGATGCGATTTCATTTATTTATGAATTACGAACAAACGATTTTTCAGCACTTGCAGTAGGCGATAAAGTAGCAGTTATTGGTATGGGTATGACAGCCATTGATGCTGCTACACAAGCCAAACGTTTAGGTGCAAAAGAAGTAACATTGGTATACAGAAGAACGCAAGAAGAAATGCCCTGTACCGAGCATGAATTAAACATTGCAAAACTAGATGGTTGTAATATTATATGGCTAGCAGCACCTAAAGAAGTGGTAGGTGAAAATGGTAAAGTAACACAACTTATTTGCGATACCATGCAACTTGGCGAGCCTGATACTAGCGGCAGAAGAAGCCCAATACCAACAGGTGAAACCTTTACCTTAGAAGTAGACATGGTAATTAAAGCAGCAGGACAAATGCCTTACGAAAACTTGGTAAGCAGTAATCAGCTAGATAATAAAAGCGGCAAAGTATCAGTAAAAGATAAAACAGCCACTAACTTAACAGGTGTATTTGCAGGTGGTGATTGTGTAAATGGCGGTAAAGAAGTAGTAGATGCAGTGCAGGCAGGCAAAGATGGTGCATCCGCAATTTTAGGATTCTTAACCCCCAACCCCTAAAGGGGAGCTATGAAAGCTAAAATCGAATTTTGAATTTGTTCATTTCCTTATACCCCTTTAGGGGCTAGGGGTAAATAATTTTTCTTATGGCAGACATTTCAGCAAACTTTCTAGGCATTAAATCACCCAACCCTTTTTGGCTGGCTAGTGCACCACCTACCGATAAAAAAATAAATGTACTACGTGCTTTTGAAGCAGGCTGGGGCGGTGTTGTTTGGAAAACGCTTGGCTCGCAGGTTAAAAATGTGTCTAGTCGCTATTCATCGGTTGATTATGGTGGGCATCGCATGATGGGGTTTAATAATATTGAATTGATTAGCGATAGACCGCTTGACATTAACCTAAAAGAAATTACTGAGTGTGTTAAATTGTTTCCTGATAGAGCGATGATTGTTTCACTCATGGCAGATAATGACCGGAACTCTTGGCACGAACTGATTAAAAAATGTGAAGATGCTGGTGCGATGGGTTTTGAATTGAACTTTGGTTGCCCACATGGCATGACAGAACGTGGCATGGGTGCTGCTGTTGGTCAAGATCCTCAAATTGCTAAAATGGTAGTTGAATGGGTAATGGAAAAAGCAACCATTCCTGTTATTACTAAGTTAACGCCAAATGTGCACAGCGTAGTGCCAACTGGCTGTGCAGCGGTTGAAGGCGGTACAAATGCATTGAGTTTAATTAATACCATACAATCAGTTACAGGTATTGATTTAGACACGCTTGTGCCTAACCCTTATGTAGCTGGTAAAAGCGTATTTGGCGGCTATTGTGGCCCTGCTGTAAAGCCTATTGCTTTAAAAATGTTAACCACTATTGCGCAAAATCCTGTTACTAATAAAGTGCCTATTTCTGGCATTGGTGGCGTA
>JAAFHG010000171.1 GCA_013297585.1 Chitinophagales bacterium | reverse complement strand
ACAACAATGACCTATCAACCATAACCAATCACCCAAAAGCTACCCATGCAAACTTGCCATAAAGGCTTCTTTGGTTTTGTCGCTTTCTATTAAGCCATCTTTTAAGCGCACAACACGGTGGGCATATCTAGCAATATCTTCTTCGTGGGTTACTAGCACTACGGTGTTGCCGCCTTGCTGTATTTTATCGAAAATGCCCATTACTTCTACCGAGGTAGTACTGTCTAGGTTACCGGTAGGTTCGTCGGCCAATAAGATTGAGGGATTGTTTACCAAAGCTCGTGCAATGGCTACACGCTGTATTTGACCACCGCTTAGCTCGTTGCTTTTGTGGTGGCTTCTTTCGGCCAAGCCTACTTTATTTAAGGCTTCTAAAGCACGTTCGTGGCGTTCTTTTTTACTTATACCTGCGTAAATGAGTGGCAAGGCTACGTTTTCGGCAGCGGTAAGGCGTGGCAATAAATTAAACTGCTGAAACACGAAACCAATTTCGGTATTGCGCACTTCTGCTAAGTCGTCATCAGGCATTTTACTTACGTCTTTACCATTCAATATGTATTTACCGCCCGTGGGCGAATCTAAACAGCCCAAAATATTCATCAAGGTACTTTTACCACTACCACTTGGCCCCATGAGTGCCACGTATTCGTTTTTAAAAATATCAAGATCAATACCTTTTAACACTGGTATTGCTTGGTTACCCATAAAATAGGCCTTTTGAATATTACTTAGGTGAATGATTGAGCTCATATAGTGAGTAGTGAGTGGTGAATGGTGAGTTTTTGAGTCCTTGGTCATTGGTTACAGATTATTAACTATTGACCACTGACTATTGACAATTGACTATCTCTTGATAACTTTTGGTACTTTAAAATATTGGTTGTCTTTTGCTGGCGAATTTAACAACGCTTCTTCTCTAGTTACGCTACCTTGTACAATATCTTCACGCAATGCATTTACGCTGTCGCCCATATGCATCAAGGGTTCTACACCTGTGGTATCTACCTCTTGCAATTTTTCTACAAAAGCAATCATGTTTTGCAAATCGGCTTTGTAAGCTTCCTTTTCGTCATCTGCAAAATGTAATCTTGCCAAATGTGCCAATTTTTCTATCGTAGCATTTGTTACTTCCATAACAACAAAAATACCCGTTTGATGTGAGATTTTTAATTTGAAATTTGAGATTTGAGATTTCACATCTAAGATTTCACTTCAATAATTTCAAATCATAAATTTCAAATTATAAATTAGTTCTGCGTTGAATCGGGTGTTTCTTGCAAATCATCAGCATCCTTACCACGCTTTAAAGCCACTTTAGGGTTGGCTTGCGTGCCTGTAACGCTTACAGGAATACCAAAAATACCAAGCGGTGGTAAACCAATACGCATTTTAAGGTTCAATCTACCGTCTAAACTCACTTGTCCTTCCATACGTGGTCTAAAGCCGAAAATGCGCATTTTAGTACGTTCTAGCGTGATGATATTGTTTTTAACCGTGGTTTTAAAATCTACTTTTTTTAAGTTAGGATTATTCAAACTATCTCTATTAGTGGCTTTACTTACTGCGCTAAACAGTTTTAAACCTTTCACTTTTACATCTTGCACAGACAAAACGCCACCACCTTCAAGCGATGGATAAATAGGCATCATGTTTTCATCTAGCTTGCCTTTTACAGCATAATCAAGCGATACAATCCCTTTTACATATCGTGCAGAACTAGCCATGTCGTGAAACATCTCAATTTGGTTATAAGCTTTGTGTACGTCAAAATCTTTAGCATTAACATGAAAATCGAAATAGGCTTTTGTAGCAGATTTACTTACATAAGTTGCATCCATTACAGCAGCTGCGCCAATGATATTAAAGCCAGTTTCTTTCATAGTAAGCTTGCCATTGCTGATGATAAGATTACCTTTAGCACTATCAAGCTGCAATCCATTGTACAGCACTTTATTGGCAGTAACAGTAAGGGTTACATCTAAATTGTCAGGAATAATTACCACACCTGTAGATGCGGATTTACTAGCTGTGGTATCGCCTTTTACAGGTGCATAAGCCATTAATTCATCTACATAAATTTTGTTGCTGTTCAGCTTAAAATCGCCTTTTAATAACGACTTGCTTTGCATTACATATTTAATCACATTTTGCAACTTACCATTTAATGTAAAATTGGTATTGCCATAGCTAGCGTTAAATGCATCAAACCACATGTTATCCTGCTGAAAGCGAAACAAGCCAGACTTTACCAACAATGGCTGCGGAAAACTCTCGTAGGTTAAAGCCACATTATTCACTTTCATGGTGCCACTATTTCTAAGCCTATTATACAAGCCTCTCATAGCATCGCTTTGCTTGCCTTGCAGCGATACATGTGTTTCTATTGAACCATTTACACCAATACCATCAAGCGCAAAAACCTTGTAAATACGCCCAATATCTAGCACACCATTCGATGTAATATCGTATTTAATGTCAGACAGATTTTCGATGCTTGCTTTAACCACGAATGGTTGCTTTTCAAACATCAACGATGCAGGTTTTATGCTGATGGTTGTACCTTTTAAAGTACCATCGTTATTGGCCACAGCTGCTTCTACATTAATTTTTTCTATTGGGTTAGGATAGTATTTTGTTTTTACCGAACCATCAACCAAACTAATAGCAGCAGTAGTTTTAGGAAACGCTTTTTTAGCAGGATTGTAAGTACCGCTCGACAATACATCTACCAATAAGTTGCCCTTTAAATCTATGCTATCTAGTGGGTAAAACTGCTTTACATCAGCGAGGTTGAACTTGCTTTTTATATTGGCTTCAATTGGGTAATTATCGCCACCAGATAATTTGAAAAAGCCCTTGATATAATTGCTTAATACATTGGCATTAATATTTTCAAGAGATAACTTGGTATGCTGATATTTATTATCGCTGCAAGCTGCATCTAAGTTGAAGGCAATATTGGTAACGGGTTGCGCTACACCACCATGTTTAAAATAGCCATTAGCTAAAGATGATTGTAAAGAGAAGTTTGGTATTGACGTAATAATCGTATCAATCGTACGCACATGTTTTACTGTGGCAGTGGTATAATTACCTTCAGCAGTAGCGTGTAACTTTAGTAAGCCTTTTACATCAAATGTGCTTATGCCCAAGGCTTTATCCCATTTGTCCAAATCTATTTCTGAGTTGATTTTTGCCTTTATATAAGGCTGCTTCATGCCTTTTATTTGCACTACCGAACTGAAATAATCTTTATCGATATTGAAGAAAATACTATCAATATTTACATACAAACTATCAGGATTTAAGCCCGGCAGCTTGGTTTCAAAATTTAGAAACAAATTCTTTACAGGTGATGGCGTTTTATTATTAGCGATATAGCCGTTACGCACACCAATATTCAGTTTCAGGTCAGGCATGGTATTGGTGGCTGCAATAAATTTCCCTGATAATTCTGCGCTAATATCGCCTGTACCTTTTACCTCAGTTTTATCTAGCCATGTGGCATATTCTGGAGGCAACGCTGTAAAAACATTATGCAGGTCTGTAGCATTAGAATTAAGCTTGAAAAACATATTGTATCCATCTTTCAAAAACTCAAACTTGCCTGTAAAATCAAATGGTAGCTTGTTAATCTTCAAATCGTTTTTTTCAAATACAAAGGCCAATGAGTTGGTATTAATTTTTGTAATTAAATCGGCTTGTAATTTTTTAGATATAAAATATTCCCGCCCACCATAAATAAAATCTACATCGGCCACTTCTGCATGTGTGGTAAGGTCAAAGATGGCTTTGCTCAAATCGCCTTTGCCTTGGTACTCAAAACCATGCGCTTTAATAAACATTGGCAGGCTTCTATCATCGTATGTGAAACTGCTTTTTTCTACAATAATTTTTTCAATTTTTAACGATGCAGCGCTTGAATCTTTAGCGGTGGTTGTATCTACTTTACCAGATTTATATACATTGTAATTAGGCCTACCATCTGCATCTACTTGAATATCAATTGCAGCTTCTGTTAAGTATATTTTGTTGATACTGATTTTTTTAGACAGTAAACTAGGAATATCAATACCCAAAGACACCTCTTTTGCCTTAATCAAAGTACTACTAGCATGAGGTACCGAACCTTTTAAGTCAAAATCGTATAGTGTAAGTGTCAACGATGGAAAATGATTGAAAAAAGATAACCTTGCTTTGCTAAAATTAACAGGTGTAGTAAGATTATTGGTAGCTAGTTTTTTAATTTCATCTGAAATGCGTTGTGGAAATAAATAAGGTGATAGAAATAGTAAAGCTAGTATGCTAACAATACTGATAGAAACAATTTTTAAGGACTTAACGAGCAGTTTTTTTATCATAATACACGGTTGCTTTGCAATAAAGTATAAAAGTAAGTCATCTACCACTTACCTATTGTACGCAAAAGGTAAATTGAAAATAAAAACCGATAAACCTAATGAGTAGCAAAAGCCAATTTGTAGCTTTTACACATTAATCACCAGAAAAATATTAAGCACAGCCAAATTGATTATCCCCATTTTAATAGCCATAAATTTTGTAAAAAAGGCTGAAAGGTTTTAAAAGAGATGCAATAACCGTACTTTCGCCCGACGTTTTTAAAAATTGATGAATCAATATGACTAAAATTACAGCTGCTATTACGGCTATTGGTGGGTATGTACCAGAAACGAAATTGACGAATTTTGATCTTGAGAAAATGGTAGCTACCAACGATGAATGGATTAGAACAAGAACAGGTATTTCGGAAAGACGCATTTTAAACACACCTGGTGCTGCAACTAGCGACCTTGCTGTGCCTGCGGTACAAGAAATTTTACGCAAAAAAAACTTAGACCCGAAAGAAATAGATTGTATTATTTGTGCTACGGTTACGCCAGATATGATGTTTCCTTCTACAGCTAATATTATTGGAGATAAAATTGGTGCAAGCAACGCATTTGGCTACGATTTGAGTGCAGCATGTAGTGGCTTTTTGTTTGCCCTTACTACTGGCGCTAGCTATATAGAAAGTGGTAGATATAAAAAAGTAATTGTGATTGGTGCTGATAAAATGAGTGCCATTGTAGATTATACTGACAGAAACACATGTATTTTATTTGGTGATGGTGCAGGTGCAGTATTGCTTGAAGCAAATACAGAAGGCTATGGTGTACAAGATAGCTTACTAAAAAGCGATGGTAGCGGCAGAAGTTTATTATACATGAAAGGTGGTGGATCGTTACACCCTGCTAGTGTAGAAACTGTGTTGGCTAAAGAACACTTTATTCATCAAGAAGGTACACAGGTATTTAAGTTTGCTGTAAAAGGTATGGCAGATGTAAGTGCTGAACTATTAGAAAGAAATAATTTAACAGGTGATGATATTGCATGGCTAGTACCACACCAAGCTAATTTAAGAATTATTGATGCTACTGCCGATAGATTAGGTTTATCTAAAGACAAAGTGATGATAAACATTAGCCGCTATGGCAATACTACCGCAGCTACTATACCACTTTGCTTATGGGATTGGCAAGACAAACTTCAAAAAGGTGATAACCTAGTATTTGCTGCTTTTGGTGGTGGCTTTACTTGGGGCGCTACCTTAATTAAATGGGGTTTTTAAATTTGTCTGAACCTTGATTTAGTTGATTTATAGGATTAGTTGATTGACATAACATTAATGGTAATAATCCTACAAATCAATCTAATCGTGCCAAATTCAGGTTCAGACAACAAAATCCACGTTCAGACAATTAACAATTTCTAATCTCATTTTGCTATTATTTTTACAACCCTAAAAACATTACATGAAAAATTTTACAATTGGTTTAAATGCAGCTTTGGTAATTGCGGTGGCTGTATTATTTTACCTACAATTTTCTGGTAAAAAAGCAGCGGTGACTGCATCACCTGCTGGCGCTACAAATAGCAGTTTTAAAATAGCTTATTTTGTTGAGGACTCATTACAATCAGGTTTTGAATATTATAGCGAAAGAGTAAAAGAATTAGCTGCAAAACAGCAACAAATACGTACACAATTGCTAGCTGAAAGGAATGCATTTGGCGAAAAAGTTAGAGAATACCAAGCTAAGGGACAAACAATGACACAAATGGAAGCTGCAAAGGCAAACCAAGACATTGAGCAGCGTCAAAAAACAATGCAAACAAACGAACAAGAAAAAAGTCAAACTTTTGAAGAGGAAAGATTTAAAGTAGGGCAAGATATCAGAACTAAAATAGAAGCTTTTTTAAAAGACTATAACAAAAACAAAACGTATGCATTTGTTTTGTCAAGTTCATCTGAAATAATATACTACAAAGACAGCACTTACGATATTACTAAAGACTTAATTAAAGGCTTGAACGAAAAATACCCTAAGAAAAAATAGTTCATCCACAGCAAATTATTATCTTTCAATCCCATCCTAAACTAACAGGATGGGATTTTTAATTAGAAGCTTATGAGTACTACCAACTTTAAACCAACTTTGGGTTTAGTAGATGCCACAATGATTGTTGCTGGCAGCATGATTGGATCGGGGATTTTTATTGTAAGTGCAGATATTACACGTAATGTGGGCAGTGCAGGCTGGTTAATTGCGGTGTGGTTAATTACTGGTTTTATGACCTTAATTGCAGCCCTTAGCTATGGCGAGTTAAGTGCGATGTTTCCTAAAGCGGGTGGCCAATATGTGTATTTAAAAGAAGCTTATAACCCTTTGGTGGGGTTTCTTTATGGTTGGAGTTTTTTCTCAGTGATTCAAACAGGTACTATTGCTGCGGTGGGCGTGGCTTTCTCTAAGTTTCTCGCCTATCTAGTGCCAGAATTAGGCAATAACTATTTCTTGTTCGATTTGGGCATTATCAAAATTTACTCTGGTCAGTTGGTGGCTATATTCATCATTATTTTACTCACTTATATTAACTCTCGTGGGGTAAAAGAAGGAAAATTTATACAAACGCTTTTTACGTCTGCAAAGTTGTTGGCGTTGCTAGGCTTAATAGTGTTTGGTTTTATCTTAGTAAAACATAGTTATTGGGCAGAAAACTGGCAAACAGGTTTTGTATCTACTAAAGCAACAGCAGCTAATGCAGCAGAAACACTTAGCATTACCAATGTATCATGGATGGGCATTTCTGGAAGTGCTTTATTAGGTGCTATTGCAGCAAGTATGGTAGGTAGTATTTTTAGTAGCGATGCCTGGAACAACGTCACATTTATTGCTGGTGAAATGAAAAATCCACAACGCAATATTGGCTTAAGTTTATTTCTAGGTACGCTGATTGTAACCACTATTTACATCTCTGTAAACTTGATGTACTTAAACGTGTTACCACTAAACGAGATTGCTTTTGCCAAAGACGACCGTGTGGCTGTAACGGCTGCCAATGCTATTTTTCCTTCG
>JAAFHG010000063.1 GCA_013297585.1 Chitinophagales bacterium | reverse complement strand
AATTGAAAGTGGTACAACATTATTGCCCCAAGCTCAAAGCCTCTGACCATTTTCCTTTAGTAACAGATATTGCTTTGCCATAGTTTTTTTACTTACTTTAGTGTATGGCAAAAAACTTGGGGCGTTCAATTTTTAAAACTACCATACTTGTACTCACCATATTGTTGAGTATTGCCTTCTTGCATGTGTGTTTAGTGCCTTATATTAGTTCTGCTAAGTTTTGGTGGGTAGGTTTTGCAGGTTTAGCAGCCCCGTTTTTAATTGTTCTACTCGTATTTGCCATCGTGTTTTGGTTATATGCAAAGCCTAAGTGGGCATTGCTGCCAGTGATTGTTTTGGCACTTGGCTATAAACAAATTGATGCGGTATTTGCCTATCATTTTAAAGCCACATTTAATCCTGATAAATTAGAAAATACATTACGTATTGTAAATTGGAATGTGCAAAGTTTTAATGGATTGTCTAGCAATAAACAGGTAAAAAAGTTAGTGCCCAACGATATTGCCGAAAGTATTAAAAGGCTAAATGCAGATGTATTGTGTTTGCAAGAATTTAATCACTCTAAAACAGAAGCTGGCAATAATATTGGCTTATTTAAAGAGTTGTACCCTTACTATTATTTCTCTAAAGATTATAAGCGTAGCACTAGCGGTTATTTTTCTGGTTGTATCATTTTTTCAAAATTTGCAATAGTTGATACCGGTAAAATTAATTATCCCAAAGCAGAAAGCTTAATTTTTGCCGATATATTGAAAGGAAAAGACACCATTAGAATTTATACCACGCATTTGCAATCGTTTAAGTTTAAGAAAAACGATTACGATAATATTGATAAGATAAAAGAGCAAGAAGAAGACGCCTTAAACGCATCTAAAAATGTGTTTAATAAAATGAAACCAGCTTTTCAAAGGCGTGGTGTACAAGCAGATATTGTGCAAGGTGCAACGGCACAAAGCCCTTATCCTACCATTGTTTGTGGCGATTTTAATGATGTGCCAAATAGCTATACTTATTTTACAATAAAAGGCGATAAACAAGATGCTTTTTTAAAAAAAGGATTTGGTATTGGTAGAACCTTTATATCTATTGCGCCTACTTTACGCATTGATTATATTTTGGCCGATAGACAATTTGACGTACTACAATTTGATATGGTAGATGAAGGACTTAGTGACCATATTATGCTGGTGGCAGACTTGAAGTTAAAAAAGTAAATAGCATCTTCTTATATTCGCACCGCAATGACATTTTTCTACACCATATACTGTTGCTGTTGTTAATACAGCCATCCGCTATTTTTGCAGCGGTTCTGCCTTGTTGCATTTCATTTTCACACTATTTTTCAAAATCACTAATAGACCATCATGTCTCTAAAAGTATATAACTCATTAACTAGAAAAAAAGAAGTATTTACAAGTATTACAGCAGGCCGCGTAGGTATGTATGTGTGCGGGCCTACAGTAAGCGGCGAAAGCCATTTAGGCCATGCAAGGCCATATGTAACCTTTGACGTGGTGCACCGCTATTTGTTGCATTTAGGTTATAAAGTGCGTTATGTGCGCAACATTACCGATGCTGGCCATTTTGAAGAAGAAGGTAGAGAAGCTGAAGACAAAATAAGTAAGAAAGCGCTCCTAGAAAGGCTTGAGCCAATGGAATTGGTACAGAAGTACACGAACATGTTTCATTGGGCAATGGATCAATTTAATACCATACCACCAAGCATAGAACCGACAGCTACCGGGCACATTGTAGAGCAGATAGTAATGATTGAGAAAATTATTAAAGATGGCTACGCTTATGTGGTAAATGGCTCGGTATATTTTGATGTAGAAAAATACAACACCGATTTTTCTAAACTCGGTATGCCTTACGGTATGCTTAGCGGCAGAAATTTAGAAGATCAATTAGATACAACTAGAGAACTTGATAACCAAGAAGAGAAAAGAAATAGAGCTGATTTTGCTTTATGGAAAAATGCACCACCTGAGCACATTATGCGCTGGCCAAGCCCTTGGGGTGATGGTTTTCCTGGTTGGCATATTGAGTGCAGCGCCATGAGCAATAAATATTTGGGTGATGAATTTGATATACATGGTGGTGGTATGGATTTACAATTTCCGCATCACGAGTGTGAGATAGCGCAAAGTGCCGTTTGCAACCATAAAACCATGGCTAAGTATTGGATTCACAACAATATGATTACCATCAACGGTAGAAAGATGGGCAAAAGCTATAACAATGTGATTAAGCTGAGTGAATTGTTTACTGGTAATCATCCGTTGCTTGAGCAAGCTTATCACCCAATGACTATTCGTTTTTTCATTTTACAAAGTCACTACAGAAGTCCTCTGGATTTTGGTAATGAAGCTTTAAAAGCATCTGAAAAAGCATTTAAACGCTTATGGGAAGCTTATGAGAATTTGAATAAGTTTGAAGTAGGTGATTGGCAAATGACCGATGCAGAATTGGATGCTAAGGTGAACAAGCTAATAGCAGAGTTTGACGAATTTTTGGATGATGATTTTAGCACTGCAAAAGTGATTGCCAATATGTTTGAGTTGGTGCCTTTTATTAATGGCATTAAGGATAAACACCTTGCTATTGAAGCATTGCAGCCAACAACTATCCATCTGTTAAAACAACAAATGAAGGTTTTTATTGAAGATATTTTTGGCCTAAAACAAGATGTAGTTGGTGGTGATAAGTTGAAGGGTATAATGGAATTACTAATCACCTTACGCAAAGATGCTAAAGCTAAAAAAGACTTTGTTACAAGCGATAGAATTCGTAACGAATTAGCAACACTTGGTGTACTTATTAAAGACGAAAAAGGTGGTGAAATGAGTTATACTGTTGAATAACTAGTCTACTGTTAAATGTGCATGTTGTTCTGGATTAAATACATGCTTCCACCTACGGTGGCTCCATAAATAATTGGAGGGTTCTTGTGTAATAGAATCCTCTATTTTTTTGATAAGTACTTTGGTTAAATCACCATCCTTATAGTCGTTTGGTGTAGTGGTGATTAATTCTGTAGTGCATTTATAAAAACCACGCTTTGTTTTTGAAAAATAAGCATACACAATAGGCGTATTATGCATTTTAGCACCTTTTTCCGGGCCTTTTACAAATGGTACTTTTTTACCAAAAAAATCTACCCAATATGCTTTTGACGTATTATTTGCATTTTGGTCGGCCACAAGCGCAAACAAAAAATTGCCATGAGCGCTTTTTTGAAATTCTTCTCGAAAATTACTAGATGAAAGTAAAATTGTGCCAAATTTAGACCGAACTGCAATCATAAACTTGTTAAAAACCTTGTTTGACAACGGTTTGTATACCCCTAAAAAAGCATATTTTTTTCTAACACCAATACCCAAGTTTGCAAATTCCCAATTAAAATAATGCCCAGACACAACTTGAATATTGCTATATTTTTCAATTAAAGCGTTTACTGGTTCAATATCAATTTCAAATCGCTTTTTCATCTCTTTTTCTGAGATAGACACAAGCTTTATTAACTCAATGAAATTATCGGTAAAGTTTTTGTAAAATGCTTTACCAATCTGCGTTCTTTCAGTCTCAGTTTTATCAGGAAAAGCAATTTTTAAATTATCCGCCACTATTTGCCTACGATACTTAAATACATAATAAATAAGAAAATAACAGCCATCGCTTATTAAATAAATAATAAACCAAGGTAGCAGAGATAAGAGATAAAATATGGCGTAAACTAGGTAGTACATTATAAGTTTGGAATTTGGGGTTTAGAGTTTGGGATTGCTTCATTCCTGTCTTTAAATTTGTGTCCCTTAACGGTTGTTTTATTTAAATAGTTGATGAAGCCGGTAAGCATTTTAAGTACTTCTTCTATTTTATTATTAGTATATAAAAAATCTGCTTCGGAAATATATTTTCTATCGATGCACCTATGTAGTCGAGACTGTAGTTCTGTACCAGAACCTCTTGCAATAGTTAGAAATTGAATAAATTCATTTCTACCGCCTCTACCAAACCCTTCAGCAATATTATCCATTATAGAGCCTGAAGACCTGTTCATTTGATTTTTTAAGTCAAAATCTTTGGATAGTTTACCAATGCACGTCAACTCGAAAATTACATTTTCAACAAGTCGTGATTTCTGCCAAACTTCTAAATCTTCAAATTTATGTACTGTAGCCATTACACTGAACTTTGTGGTCTAAAACTCCAAATTTCAAACTCCAAACTAAAGAATAATATTCTGCAACAAACTACTTTTTTCTAAGTGGTCTGTATTGTAATGCAAGCCTCTACTTTCTTTTCTAAACTCTGCACTTTTTACTATCAAATAGCCTACTGTTATTAAGTTTCTTAGCTCACATAACTGAGGAGATACCTTTGTATTACGATATAATTCTTCTGTTTCTTCATACAATAAATCTAAGCGTTTCATGGCACGGTTTAAGCGTACATCTGTACGTACAATACCTACATAGTCGCTCATTATTTGCTCAAGTTCTTTTCGGCTTTGTGTAATCAAAATCATCTCTTTTGGCTCGCTAGTACCTTTAATTTTCCACTCTGGTATGGTGGTTTCAAATGCGATATCATTAACACGATTAACAGTGTCTAAAAAACATCTGTGGCCAAATACCATTGCCTCTAGCAAGCTATTACTAGCCAAGCGATTGGCGCCATGTAAGCCTGTACTTGCACACTCACCACAAGCATATAAATTTTGAATAGAGGTTCTGCCGTATTCATCAGTTTTAATACCGCCGCAACTGTAGTGCGCTGCAGGTGCTACTGGTATCATGTCTTTAGCTACATCTATACCTATGCTTAAGCATTTTTCGTAAATGTTTGGAAAGTGATGAATGAACTTTTCAAGATCCATGTGTCTGCAATCTAGGTACACATGTTCTGTACCATTTTTCTTCATTTCATTGTCTATGGCTCTTGCAACAATATCACGCGGTGCTAAGTCTTTACGTACATCATAACGCTCCATAAAAGCCTCGCCTTGTTTGTTTCTTAATATGCCACCATCACCACGAACGGCTTCTGTAATTAAGAAAGAAGGGCTTTCGCCTGGCTGGTACAAAGCGGTAGGATGAAACTGTATAAATTCCATATTTTCTATTCTACCTTTTGCTCTGTACACCATAGCTACACCATCACCTGTAGCTATGCGAGGGTTAGTTGTGGTACGGTATACTTGCCCATTACCACCAGTAGCCAGTAAGGTAATTTTAGACAAAATAGTATCTATTTTATTGGTTTGAAGGTTTAACACATATACACCAAAACAAGTAATATCAGTAGTGGATTTTGTAACCAAATAACCAAGGTGGTGTTGTGTAATGATGTCTACCACAAAGCAGTGGTTAAGTAATTGTATGTTAGCAGTATTTTGAAGTTCGTGCAGTAGCGCTCTTTCCATTTCTTTACCAGTAACATCTTTATGGTGTAGAATGCGGTTTTCGCTGTGGCCGCCTTCTTTACCAAGTGAGTATTCACCATTATCATCCTTATCAAACCTTGCACCGTATTCTATTATTTCTTTAATGCGCTCTGGGCCTTCTGTTACTACTATTTCTACTGTTTTAGGATTGCATAAACCGTCGCCTGCAATTAGGGTGTCTTCTATGTGCTTGTCGTAGCTATCTTTTTCTTCGTCCCACACACCAGCAATACCGCCTTGTGCGTATTTGGTATTCGTTTCGTCGGCTTGGGTTTTGGTAATTACAACAATGGTTTTATCTGGATGTGCTTTGGCGGTTTTTAAGGCGTATGTAAGCCCTGCAATACCGCTACCAATTACTAAAAAATCTGTTTGCATATATGTTTGTGTATGTGCTGTTGTGTGGAAATAGATAAGCCTGCAAATTTAGAAAGGCTAGTAGAATAAATAACCTAAAATTATATGAATTGTTGACTGGTGTAAATGTGGGCAAAGCTGCGTAGTGATAAGAACGTAAAAGTGTGCGACGCAACTAAAGCTAAATAGTAGTGCAAAAGTTGGCGGCAAAAAATCTTTTAATTTTTTAAAAATAATGTGCAAAGCAGCGCTTGGTTTACAAAAATGTCTATATTACGGGTGAAAACATTACCCCAATGACGGAACAAACCATAATACAAGGTTGTTTGCAAAACGATTTGTTAGCACAAAGAGAGTTGTATAACCTGTACAGCCCTAAAATGCTAAGTGTTTGTTACAGATATGCACAGCATAGAGAAGACGCTGAAGACATGCTTCAAGAGGCTTTTATAAAAGTGTATACGCAAATGCATACGTTTCAATTTAAAGGTGCTTTTGAAGGCTGGATTCGCAGAATTGTAGTGCATACTTGTATTAATTTTTTGAAAAAGTATAAAAAGTTTAATGAGCATATAGACCTTGATTATGCCAATAATTTATTTGTAAAAGAAGAGTCGATACCTTCTATTATGCAAGCAAAACAAGTAGTTGAGTGTATAAGGTTGTTACCACTAGGCTACAGAACTGTATTGAACTTGTACGCTATTGAAGGCTATAGCCACAAAGAGGTAGGCGAACTACTTGAAATAGGCGAAAGCACTAGTAGAAGCCAATATACAAGAGCAAAAGCAATGCTTGAAACGATATTGGTGAAGAAAAGAATTATTGAGAATCCAAAACCTGAACTAAACTGGATGTCCGCAATAAGAAACAAATGATCATAGAGGTGTATGAATAACCAAAACAACAGAGACGCATTTGAACAGTTTTTAACTGACGAAACAGACAAGCATCAGATGTTTGCGTCAGATGCTGTTTGGGCAAATATTAGCAAGCAGGTACAGAAAGAGAAATCTTGGCCAGCGCTTACTATTGTTGCCTTTTTTATTGTTATTGGTCTAAGTGTAGCTACTATTTTAAATTACCCACCCGATAATATTTTAGCTAAGGTACATTACAACGATAGTGTACATCTAGCGCAACAAAATGAGGCTGCTGCGATTATTGCTAGTAAAGCCAAAGACGATGATTTAGAATCACGTATTTCTTCTCAAAAAATTACAGCAAAAACATTTGCAGCAATAGAAAAACACCAACAAGCAATAGCGCAAGCAACAGTACCTACAGCACCGGTTGTTGATGTAATAATCAAACAAGAACCCGTGATTACAGAAAAGCCGCACAAATTGTTGGCGGTAAAAGAAGAGATAGTTACCAATAATGGTTTACCATTTGCCAAAGAAGAGAAATTACCACTTACTGCAATAACAACTAGAGATATTGCAAAAAATACGAATACTCGTATCGTTGCTAATAAGGAAGATACATCTAACAACGAAGAAGTAACGGATAATGTGTACAAAGATTATTTTGCTGCATTACTTAAAAAGAAAACTACCAAAAAAAGTACAAGATGGACTTACGACATTTACGCTACTCCATCTAAAAGCTATAGAAATTTAGAAGACGATAAAATACGAGATCAATATACTACTACAAGTATACCAAATGCCAATAGTAATAGTAGTACTACAACTTTAGGTAATGCTGTAAAACATAAGCCTGCATTGGGTTTAGAAGCTGGTATTGCTATAGGTTACAATCTTACTTCGAAATTAGTTGTTAAAGCAGGTGTGCAATTTAATATCAGACAATATTATATTGATGCTTACCAAACATTTGGTATAGCAACTATTGCAATTGTGCAAAATAATCGGTTAGATTCTTTAAGCTTTTATACCAGATTTGGAAGTGCTGGTAATAGTTACAGCGAAACCAAGTTAGACAATAGATTGTACCAATTGTCAGTGCCATTAGGGATAGAATGGACGGCTCTTGAAGGCAAGAAATTAGGCTTAAGCGTAGGTGCATCTGTACAGCCAACATTTACGCTTAATAAAAGCGTGTACTTAATTTCTACCGACTATAAATATTATGCAAACGGTGCTTCGTTTTTTAGAAAATGGAATATCAATACAGCGGTAAACATCAATTTTAGTTATAAAATTAACATTGGTACTAAGCTTTACTTTGGGCCACAAGTACGTTATCAACATTTACCTACCTACAACGATGCCTACCCAATTAAAGAGTATAGATTGGATTATGGTCTGAAAATTGGCATTATTAAAGGCTTTTAATTGTTACCGAACGAATAATTTTGCAGAATGAGACCAATCGTTTTGCCCTCACTATTGATGTTGTCGTTATTGGTTTTTAGCTGTAAAACTAAAAGCACAAAACAAGAAGCAACTTCTACAACAGACACTACTAGCTTTTTTAGTGTAGGTAACTTTTTTAAAAATGAAGTTAAAGATGTAGAACTTACGCCTTATCTCATGTATCAAATAACAACTAAGGCCAATGGTGCAAAAGATTCATCTGCCATTGATAGAACTGCATTTGCAACTTTAAGTAAGCGGTTTATAGCTTGCGATATAAGCGATAGTATACAAAAGCAGAACTACAAAGAAGTGGTTTTTAAAGATAACTCCACCAAAAGTATTACAATCAATTATAGTACAACTAGTAAAGATTTACCAATAAAAAGTATTGATGTTTTGTTAGATGAAGAAACAAATAATGTAAGACGCATTTTTATAAGACAAGCGTTAGACAACAAAGACTCATCTACAACTGTATTATATAGCTGGAAAGCCAATAAAAACTTCACTATTACAAAATCGGTAGTTAAAAAAGATGGCACAAAATATACCGAGCAGCAGTATGTAAACTGGAACGATAAGAACTAGTAATAGCAAAACGTTTACGAGTAGAAGATTGAATAAATGACGCAGCAAGAATATCAAAACATAGCACATACAATACCGCATCAACCGGGCATTTATAAATACTACGATGCTAGTAATGAACTGTTGTATGTAGGTAAGGCAAAAGATTTGCGCAAGCGCACAAGTTCTTATTTTTCAAAAACATTTACTAGTTACAAAACCCACGAATTAGTTCAAAGAATTCATCATGTAGAGTTTACAATTGTGGATAGTGAACAGGATGCTTTTTTGCTGGAAAACTCACTAATCAAGCAGTTTCAACCAAGGTTTAACATCAACTTAAAAGACGATAAAACCTATCCTTTTATTGTTATTAAAAAAGAACCTTACCCTCGTATTTTTTTAACAAGAAGAAAGTTTAATGATGGTTCAGAATACCTTGGCCCCTTTACCTCTTCGGGTAGAGTTAGAGAGCTAATTAGCTTTATTAAACAATATATTCCTTTGCGTAGTTGTAAGTTAAATCTTACAGAAAGCAACATACAAAAAGGCAAGTTCAAAGTATGTTTAGAGTATCACCTTGGTAATTGCAAAGGCCCGTGTGAAGGCTTGCAAACTTTGCAAGATTACAACGATGGGATACAACAAATGCGTGATTTACTAAAAGGTAATTTAGGCTCTGTTATTAGTAAATACAAAGCGCAAATGCTTGAATACGCAACTAATATGCAGTTTGAAAAAGCTGAAATGATGCGTAAAAAATTAGAACATTTAGAAAGCTACCAAGCGAAAAGTATAATCGTTAGCAAGCATTTAACCAACCTAGATGTTTACTCTATTTTAAAAGATGAGAAAACGGCTTACGTAAATTATTTGATGGTACAAGGAGGCACTATTATACAAACACATACTGTACAACTTGAGCCTAAATTAGATGAAACAGAAGCAGAGGTTTTAAGTTTTGCAATAGCCAATTTAAGAGAAACCTTTAATAGCCTTAGCAACGAGATAATTGTGCCATTTGAAGTAGAAGTTGCTGACCCTAATATCACCATTTCTATACCAAAGGCTGGTGATAAAAAGAAGCTGCTTGACCTGAGTTTGAAGAATGTAAATTATTATCAAGAAGAAATAAGAAAGAAGAAGATTCTGCACCTAGAAGGGAAGAGTGATTGGGAAAAGAAAAACGTATTATACGAGTTACAAGAATATTTGCAATTAGCTGAAGCACCTGTACACATTGAGTGTTTTGATAACTCTAACTTTCAAGGGGCCTACCCTGTGAGTGCTATGGTGTGCTTTAAAGATGGCATAGCAAGCAATAAAGATTACAGGCATTACAACGTAAAAACCGTACAAGGCATTAACGACTTTGCTACGATGAAAGAAGTAGTGTATAGGCGTTACAAAAGATTGACTACAGAAAATTTACCACTACCACAACTAGTAATTATAGATGGTGGTAAAGGGCAGCTAAGTAGCGCCATGGAAGCTTTAGAAGAATTGAATTTAGTAGGTGAAATGACAGTGGTAGGTTTAGCAAAAAATGAGGAAGAAATTTTTTTTCCTGGCGAAAGTGAATCGGTAAAACTACCTTGGGATAGCGATAGCTTAAAGTTGATTAGACGCATACGTGATGAGGTACACCGCTTTGGCATTACCTTTCATAGAAATCAACGTAGTAAAGGCACATTTAAGAACGAATTAGAAGACATAAAAGGCATTGGCAAACAAACAGCCACAGATTTGCTAAAAGCTTTCAAATCGGTTAAAAATATTCAAACCAAAACAGAGAAAGAACTAATAGAAATAGTTGGATTATCAAAAGCAAAATTGATATTGCAGCATTTTAACCGCTGATAGGATAGATGGCTATGATTTTATAGCATCATAATTAATTACATCAAGGCAAATCAGTGGTCTTAATCAATTAAATCGACGGTTAATGGATTACATAAACATAGGTAAAATAGTAGCGCCCTTTGGGTTAAAAGGTGAGCTGATTTTAAAGCACGGCTTAGCTAAAAAGCTAGTTTTAAAAAATGTAGAAGCTATTTTTGTTGAAGAAGTAAAAGGTAGCTATTTGCCTTATTTCTTAGTAGCGTCAAAGGCTAAATCTCACGATGAAACTTATATAGAGGTTGAAGGTGTTATTACTAAAGAACTAGCACAAAAGCTAGTACAAAAACAAGTATGGTTGTTAGATGCAGACTTTAGAAGACTCGCTGGTAACGCAAGCCCTATCTCACTTTTAGGCTTTACTATTTTTGATGATGGTACTGCTATTGGCGTGATAGATGAAGTGATAGAACAACCGCACCAAGTATTGTTACAAGTAAATTACAATGGTAACGAAGCCCTAATTCCTTTACACGAAGAAACCATTGATAGAATTGATAGAAAAGCCAAAGAAGTACATTTGTTTTTACCAGATGGCTTGCTAGAAATTTATCAATAACAATATCATCACTTATCTCTTTGTAAATAATTTGTCGGCCATTTTAGCATCGTGTTTATAAATATCATCTCTAAAATTTAACAAACCATCTCTATCAACCCAAGCTGTAAAATATTTAATGGTTACTGGTACTGTAGGCTTAATGGTAAGCCATTTTTCTTTGGGTGATTTCATTAATGTTTTTACAGAATCTATTGTGTACAATGTATCTCTTCGTAGTAAAAACTGCGCCAATTTTGCTGGTTCACCTAGCCTAATACAGCCATGACTAAATGAACGTTTAGATGCGGAAAATAACTCTTTATTAGGTGTATCGTGTAAGTAAATGTTGTAACTATTAGGGAATAAAAACTTCACGCCGCCAAGCGAATTTGATGGTCCAGGTTTTTGCCTTACGATAGGCATTTTACCGCGGTAGCCTGTAATTTCCATATTGTTTTTTGCAAGATAATTGGGGTCACGTTTCATCGCTGGCATTACCTCTTTCTTAGTAATATCGTCTGTAACATTCCAATAAGGGCTAAATACTACATACAGTAGTTTGCCGTTAAAAATTACGGTGCTATTAGCTGCTGTACCCACCACTACATTCATGTTAAAACTGTACTTACCAGAATCGTACACATGTAGTTTGTACTCAGGAATATTTACTACTAAATAATCGGTTGTTAACGTATCTGGCAACATCCATCTTGCTCGTTCCATGTTTACCAATATTTTACGTATCAAGGTGTCTATTGGTCTATTTAACTCTTTAAAAGTTGAAGCGCCTACCATACCTGTAGCGCTTAAACCATAACGTTTTTGAAACTGCTTTACTGCTTTAAGCATGCTCGTGTCAAACAGTTTTGAAGTGTCAGTAGAAGCCAAATCACCAAACGCAGTTAACCGTAATTTTACTTGTTGTACTACTTCACTTGAGTCACCTTTTTTTAGTGATTTTGCTACAGAAATTGAATCCCAATTAGTCTTATTTTTTAGCGCATAGTATTGCAATAAATACTTCTCAAGTTGCCTATAATCTGAGTTCAAAGGTTCATAATCATCTAAGCCTTTACCCTTAGTTTTCATCATAGAATCTAATGCAGCTTTTACGTCTATTTTCTTTCTAGGAATAAACCAACCCAATTCAGTTGCATTAATATCGCTGCCTTGGTACACTTTAGATGTGTATTTAAAAAACTGACCAGTTAACAATAATTCTGCCTTAATAACTGACCAATCATTCGCACTAGGGCGAAAAATACGTGCATTAAACTGCTCGTACGATTGTTGCAATGCAGGGTTATAAATGCTGCTATCTCTTATATCAGCTATATAGCTATTTTGTAAATTATAAAAGTTGTGCGATTGTTCTATTAAGCCACTTGTATCAAACCAAGCAAACTCATAATTACGATGTTTGTAAAAGTCAAAGAAGTCTTGTTTGAACTTTGCCAAACCACTATCGCTAGCAATAAATTTATCAAGCTGTATACTATCTAAAAATAGATTGTTGTACGACGTTTGTTCGTTAATAGAAGTATCTGTTGTAATAATTTTTCTCAGCTTGTTTTTACAGCCTATTATTAATATAATAAAAAATATATATGTAACTAGCGCTTTACGCATAAGCCTATGAATTCTTTTTAAAAATTAAGTATTTACCAATAAAGCCGCTGCAACCACACCAGCTGTTTCTGTACGCAATCTAGTACTGCCTAGGCTTACAGGTTGATAATTGTGTTGCAATGCTAGTTCAATTTCTGCAATTGAAAAATCACCTTCAGGGCCAATTAAAATCTGTGTGTCATTAGCAATATTTAGGCCACTAATTAGTGCTTTATCGCCTTCTTCGCAATGGGCTACTAATTTTTGCTCCTTACTACTTGTTTCAATAACAGTTGGCACATTGGTAGGTTCGTGTAAAATGGGTAGCCACACTTGCTGACTTTGTAACATGGCTGCAATAACAATGCTTTGCATTCTATCATGCCTAAAATGCTGACGCTCTGTTCTGCTACATAGCAATGGAATAATTTCTGTAACGCCCATTTCTGTTGCTTTTTCTAAAAACCATTCAAACCTATTAGCGTTTTTAAGTAATGATATGCCAATACTTATTTGCCTTGTTGGTGGCGGTAAAAAGCTAGTGCTTTCTATGGCTACAGTGCAATGTTTTTTATCGCTTTTGGTAATAGCAGCAATGTAGGCATTGCCTTTGCCATCGGTTAATTGCATCCGTTCGCCTTCTTTCATGCGTAAT
>JAAFHG010000254.1 GCA_013297585.1 Chitinophagales bacterium | reverse complement strand
TAATTCATTTAATTCGTGTAATGAAACTCTACTATAGCAAACACGAACTACCTTTTCAATATCCGTTTACCATTTCTAATGGCCGTACCAAAACGCACCAACCAACTTTGGTGGTGGCATTACAATTGGGCAATTTCATCGGCTTTGGCGAAGCACCAGCCATTTCTTACTACAACATTACAGTAGACGACATGATAGCTGATATAGAAGCTAAAAAGCTATTTATTGAGAAATTTGCCCTCACCGAACCGCAGCGTTATTGGCATTATTTGCACCATTTATTTCCTAAAAATCCCTTTTTGGTATGTGCGTTAGATATGGCTTGTTGGGATTTATTTGGCAAAATGAAAGGCAAATTACTATACGAATTGTGGGAAACAAAATGGGAAAACACACCAACAACCGATTACACCATTGGTATAGATGCCATTGAAAAAATGGTAGAAAAAATGCAAGCAAAGCCTTGGCCTATTTATAAAATAAAACTAGGTACCGATGAAGATATTGCCATTATGCAAGCCCTAAGGCAACACACCGATGCAAGGTTTAGAATAGATGCCAATGCAGCTTGGACACTTGAAGAAGCCTTGCATAAAATTCCGTTACTGAAGGATTTAGGTGTTGAATACATAGAACAACCATTGGCCAAAGACAATTGGGATGGCATGAAGGTGTTGTACGAAAAATCGCCTTTGCCATTATTTGCCGATGAAAGTTGTGTCTTTGAACAAGATGTAGAAAAATGTGCAGGTCATTTTCACGGTATCAATATCAAGCTCACCAAATGCAGTGGCATTACACCTGCTTTAAGAATGATAGAACAAGCCAGAAAACTTGGCCTAGAAATAATGATGGGTAGCATGAATGAGTGTACCATTGGTTCGGCAGCTATTGCTAATTTTTTACCCCAATTAGACCATGTAGATATGGATGGGCCGTTGCTACAAACTGAAGATTTAGCAACTGGTATTGAATTTAACTTTGGCGAAGTGAAACTACTGGGCAAAGCTGGCTTGGGTATTCAAGTGACTATTTAAGGTTTTTAGTTTGTATATCAATGCTATGCACCACTATTAAAATTCGTGGCACGGTTTAGGAAACTTAGTTATCAAAATAGATAATCATGAAAAAGATAATTGTATTGATAGCAGTAGTAATGTCATTGTTAAATGTATCGTCAAGTAAAGCGCAAGTAAGCGTTAATTTAGGAGTAAATATTGGTTCTCAGCCTGCGTGGGGGACTGTTGGTCACGATCATGTAGATTATTATTATTTGCCCGATATTGAGTCCTATTATTATGTGCCAAAGCGTCAATATGTGTATCTAAATGCTGGAAGTTGGATTTTCTCTACAAACTTACCTGCACGCTATGCTAATTACGATGTTGAAAGAGGGTATAAAGTAGTGATAAACCAACCTAGACCTTATTTGAATTTTGAGAGAGATAGAGTAAAATATGTGCAGTACAAAGGCTATAAGCAACAAAATTTTATTAGAAATAGCAACGATTCTAAATATTATCTAGTAAAAGGCCATCCAAAGTATAATAGCAACAATAAATATGGTGACAAACATGATGGTAAAGTAGGCCATGAAAATAATGGTAAGGGCAATAAAGGAAACGGTAAAGGGAAACACTAATTTTTCGACCGTTTATACCTTTAAATATTTAAAAGATACCAGAAATGGTATCTTTTTTTGCTTTTTGGTAATGATAGCAGCAATTTCGTGCTTGAGTTTTATATTATGACACCAGAAAGAAGCAACAAATTATTAAAGGTTTTAAGTCAAAGGCAAGTCAACTTAACGGTTGTACTAGAAAATGTTCATGATCCAAGAAATATTACAGCAGTAATGCGTACTTGCGAGGCAGTTGGTATTCAGGATATTTATGTTATCAATACCAAAGAACCAACTTTAGAAAAATTTGGTTACAAAAGTGGTAGTAGCTCTAGCAAATGGCTAACTATCCACCAATTTGATAGTATTGCCGAGTGCTTCGCTGATTTGCGAACCAAATTTGAAGTCATCTTAACCACGCATTTATCATCTACATCCATTGATTTGTATAGTATTGATTTTACAAAAAGTATTGCTTTAGTTTTTGGTAATGAACATAGTGGTGTAAGCGATGAAGCCAATAACTTAGCAGATGGTAATTTTATTATTCCACAAATGGGCATAATACAGAGTTTAAACATTTCAGTAGCTTGCGCTGTAAGTATTTATGAAGCATACCGTCAAAAAAATCTTGCAGGTCATTATCAGCAATCTACAATGCCAGAACCACAAATGCGCGAATTAAGAAAGCAATGGGGTTTTGATAAAAACAAATAATTATTATGAAGAAAATAAGTCTTTTATTAACGGCTGTGTTATTAGTAACCACCATAAGCTATAGCCAAACTATAAAAAAAGTAAAAATTACTAATGTGCTTAAAATGGCTGATACAGCTACAAGTCCTTTAGTTATAAATTTTTGGGCAACTTGGTGTGGGCCATGTGTAAATGAATTAAAATGGTTTGAGAAAACAATTGCAGAATATAAGGATAAAAATGTAAATATTTTGTTGGTAAGTTTAGACTATGGCGAGGATTACCCAAATGGGATAGCCAGGTTTGCTAAAAGCAAAGGATATAAAGCGCCAATTGTATGGTTGAATGAAACCGATGCCAATATGTTTTGTGCTAAAATTGATAAAAGATGGCAAGGAACCATACCAGTAACCTTGATGGTTAATAACGCAAAAGGCTATAGAGCGTTTTACGATCATCAATTACCAGAAGGCCAATTAAAAATAGCACTCGATGAGCTGGTAAAATAAAAACTTTAGTTTTAAAGGTTGTATTATTTGTTTAATGTGACTGTATTTGGTGATTGTGCATATAAACTCAAAATTAGTTTTGTATTTTTCTGGTAAGATAAAATTCAATGCTGGTAAGGGTTTTAAGAAATTCGAAAAAAAAAGTTGAGAATCTTTGAAAAAAAATACTACTAAATTTTGAAAAATAAACTTTTCTCCTACCTTTGCAATCCCGAAAAAAGGGAATGTTCTTTAAATAATAAATAAGCCGAAATAGCTCAGTTGGTAGAGCAACTGATTTGTAATCAGTAGGTCGCTGGTTCGACTCCAGTTTTCGGCTCCTTTTGTTTGGGTAGATGGCCGAGTGGTTAAAGGCGACAGACTGTAAATCTGTTCTCTCACGAGTACGTAGGTTCGAACCCTACTCTGCCCACAGTTCTTTGAATTTCAGATTTGAAAATTTCGGATTTGAAATTATGATTAGCGGAAGTAGCTCATTTGGTAGAGCGGTAGCCTTCCAAGCTTCAGGTGGCCAGTTCGAGCCTGGTCTTCCGCTCAGCATCAAGTTATAATCATCAGGTTGTTTGTCATTTATTTGATGATTTTGACTACCTGAAAACTTAGACTTTGCAAAAAGCCTTTGTAGCTCAGGGGTAGAGCACTTCCTTGGTAGGGAAGAGGTCGTGAGTTCGATTCTCACCAACGGCTCAGTTAGAAACTGAACAGTAGTGTTGATTGAGTGTGGTGGATTGAAGAATATAATGTGCTTAGCACGAATGATACAGTTTGTGACCAATAGTCATGAACTTTTACTTTTAAAACACAAAATAAAAAACAAATAAAATGGCAAAAGAGAGCTTCTTGAGGGACAAACCTCACGTTAACATTGGTACCATTGGTCACGTGGATCACGGTAAAACTACTTTAACAGCGGCCATTACAAATATCTTGTCTAAAAAAGGTATGGGTAACGTTGCTAAGAAATATGACGAAATTGATGGGGCTCCTGAGGAAAGAGAACGTGGTATTACTATTAATACAGCACACGTAGAATATCAAACTGATAACCGTCACTATGCTCACGTTGACTGTCCAGGTCACGCTGACTATGTGAAAAATATGATTACTGGTGCTGCTCAAATGGACGGTGCTATCTTAGTAGTAGCTGCTACTGATGGTCCTATGCCACAAACAAGAGAGCACATCCTACTTGCTCGTCAGGTAGGTGTACCTAGTATGGTTGTTTTCATGAATAAAGTTGATTTAGTTGACGATCCTGAATTGTTAGAACTAGTTGAGATGGAAATTCGTGAATTATTAACTAAGAATGGTTTCGACGGTGATAACACACCAATCATTCAAGGTTCTGCAACTGGTGCCTTAGCAGAAGAACCAACTTGGGTTGCTAAAGTTGAAGTATTAATGGCTGCAGTTGATAGTTACATTCCTTTACCTCCTCGTCCAGTTGATATGCCTTTCTTGATGAGCGTTGAGGACGTGTTCTCAATCACTGGTCGTGGTACTGTTGCTACAGGTCGTATTGAGCGTGGTATCATTAAAGTTGGTGAATCTGTTGAGATTGTTGGTTTAATGGAAGCTGCTTTAACTTCAACTTGTACTGGTGTTGAAATGTTCAAGAAATTACTTGATGAAGGTCGTGCTGGTGATAATGCAGGTTTATTATTACGTGGTATTGAGAAAAAAGATATCCGTCGTGGTATGGTAATTTGCAAACCAAAATCAATTACCCCACACACTGATTTCAAAGGTGAGGTTTACGTATTATCGAAAGATGAAGGTGGCCGTCACACACCATTCTTTAACAAATATCGTCCTCAATTCTATTTCCGTACTACTGACGTAACAGGCGAAGTTGTGTTACCAGAAGGTACTGAAATGGTTATGCCAGGTGATAACGTTAGCATTTCTGTAAAACTTATCCAACCAATTGCGATGGAAAAAGGTTTGAAATTCGCTATTCGTGAAGGTGGTAGAACAGTAGGTGCTGGTCAGGTTACTGAAATTGTAAAATAAGCTGGCTAAATAAGCTGGCTAAATAAGCTATGGCTTTAGTAAATACTATATATTTACAACATAAAACTAAAAGCTGTTAGCAAATTGCTAATAGCTTTTAGCTTTCTACGGGCATGGTGCAACGGTAGCATGCAGGTCTCCAAAACCTTTGATCTGGGTTCGAATCCTAGTGCCCGTGCTGATTAAATTTGAGAGCTTAATAAAAGCTAAACCCATTAATCAACACACAATGAATAAAGTGTCAGCATATTTTAGAGACAGTTACCACGAATTGGTTGAAAAAGTAACTTGGCCAACTTGGTTACAGCTACAACAAAGTACTTTAATTGTGCTTGTTGGTACAGTTTTAATCACAGCAATGGTTTGGATTATGGATTTTAGTAGTAACCAATTATTAAAGCTGATTTACTCATTATTTAAGTCATAAAGAAATGGAAGAAGTAGTAGTACAACAGCCTGTGGTAGAAGTTCCGGTAGAGTTAGATAATACTAAATACTACTCACTTCGTGTTGTTAGTGGTAAAGAGCGCAGTATTAAGGAATATCTAGATAAAGATATTAGCCGTAATGGATGGACACACATTGTAAAACAAGTGTTCTTACCAACTGAAAAAATCTACAAAGTTCAGGCAGGTAAGAAATTGATGAGAGAAAAGAACTTATATCCTGGTTATATTTTCTTAGAGGTTTTTAATGGTAAATTGACTGATGATATTGTACAACATATTAGTAATATTAGCAATGTCATGCACTTCTTAACTGATGGTAAAGGCAGTAAAGGAAATATAATTTCATTAAGAAAAAGTGAAGTGAACAAAATGCTTGGTAAGGTTGATGAAATGAATGACCAAGGCGGTACAATGAGTGAACCATTTATTATTGGTGAAACCATTAAAATTATTGAAGGTCCATTTAACGACTTTAATGGTGTTATCGAAGAAGTAAATGATGATAAGAAGAAATTGAAAGTAACAGTAAAAATATTTGGTAGAAGTACACCTGTTGAATTGAATTATATGCAGGTTGAGAAATTATCTTAGTACTTTTATTTTGTAAATAATTAAAGCTATTGTGAAAAACAATAGCTTTTTTATTGCCTCTAGTTATAGAATGAGTATTACCTTTATAGCATTATGGGTGAATTTCATATTGGTGATGCTATTAAAGGCATGGTTAGTAAAAGTAACTTGCGAAACGGTGTGCGAGCTGTACAAATAGAAGAGGTA
>JAAFHG010000448.1 GCA_013297585.1 Chitinophagales bacterium | reverse complement strand
TTATTCTTATATTAGTACTGTTAATGTAATTTCAAACAATTAAACATCTATTTTATGGCAACTACAAAAGGGCGAGTGGTTATTTCTCGCAACCCCGAGGAACTGCTAAAACTAGCAGACAAAGTGTACACCAAGCATGTAGCTGATGGCGCTACTAGCGATTTAAACTGTTTAGATTCCACAGCTTATGATTTGGCTAAAGTTGGCCCAACGATTGCAACCTGTCAAGATTTACATGATTTAGCAGAAGAGCTAAAAGGAAAAATGGAAGAAGCGTATAGAAAAAGAGATGCGCTTTTTACACCAATAGAAGAACATGTAAAGGGTAGTAGTGCCTACTTAAAAGGTAAATATGCTAAGCAACCTAAGAAATTAAGCAATTGGGGCTTTGAAGTGGATGACACCCCAAAGGCTGTAAAGAAAAAAGCCTAACAAAAGCTTTTTTAAGCCTCGAGAAATAACCTTTCTTGGGGCTTTTTTGTTTATGTGCAGCAATGCAGACTGCTTCGTACCTCGCCGTGACGTAAAACCTTTGAAAGAAACCAGTACGCTACAATAACAAGAATAAACGTTTGCGCCATTTGCCTTCTTTGTTTCTTTGTGTGAAATACAGTAAAAGCTTTACAACGTACAAAGCGTAGATACCGATAGCTATCGGTAGTGGAACGATGCTAAATAGTGGTGCAAAAGCTAGTTACCTAATGAGGTTTTTAAAATGAGCTGTGCCTTAAAAAGATAGAGCCGTCCTTTAGAAAAAGGACGGCTGCTATCTGCCTAAACTATAACCATATATCCATGAAAAAATTATTTTGTGTATAAGTTAGCAGTATTTCTGTAGCCAGCGCTCGTGTTGCTATACCAATCTGTATAAAGTGTACCGCCAGATTTTGCCCAATCGGAAAAGTGTAGGTATGCTTTAGAAATATCTACACCTTCAATAGGGTAGGTGAATGGTACTGTAAAACTTAAGGCCCAAGGGTGGTTGTCTTTAGTTAAAAAATAGGTATTAGTAGATGCATTGGTAGCGTCTTGTAATGTACCTAACAAACTTTTTTCGGCAAGGTCGGTAGGTAATTGGCCTGGTAAATGTACTTCGTAGTTTCTTCGTTTATTGCTTATGGCAAAAGGATTAAAAGGTGCTGTACCTAACGAGATTTTGGAAATTGGGGTGTTAAACTGTAGATAAATGTGAGATGTGTCGCCTTTCATTTTTGCTTTAGCCATATCTGTATTTAATATTGATGCGTTGCCTGGGTTACTAATTAAATTTGAGTGGTCATCAAAAGGTACAATTACTGCTTTTGATTGTCCTGCTTCTGTACCATTACTGTTAAGTTTTATGAACGAGTTTTTAGCACTGTGTCCTGTTACACTTTTTACATCGCTTGGGCTAAATGGAAACTGAATACCAAAACCATTGTAGTAAGTTGCGCCTGCTGCAAGTGGTGCGTAATCTGCATAAAATTCTACCACACTATTTTGAGCATTAGCAATAAACTTATAACGGTAATTTACTACTAAGTCGTTTAAGTCGTAATCACCAGTTACAGGCCACAAATCTTCAAAAGCTAGTGTACCCCAAGTATTTTCTGATGGGAAATAAGAGATATAAGCCCTTGTGGCATCGTTTGGAAAATCGTCGTACACATCAGAAACACCATCACCGTCTGTGTCTGAAGGAATAATTATTTTTTGTACATCTTCGTTTGATATGGCATCTATTGGGTTTGATGAAGCATAAATACACACATCATTAAAATCTTGATCACAGTTAGTAAGCGCTCTGTTTATGTCTTCAAAGCCAATGATGTATCTACCATTATTATTTAATAAAACGGTGTGTCTTTTTAAAGCAGCATCGCTTTCTGGGTTAAAGGTTGAGTTGGTGTAAAATGTATATGCAGAAGTGCTGTATTTCTCGTAGCTTCTCCACGCATCAGCAAATAATACAAAGCCAATTGTTTTACCCGCATCGAATATGCCTAGCGAAATTTTATCACCAGATTTCATATTGCCGCCACTAAAAGACATGCTTGCATTGGGCAATACCGTGTAAATGGTATCTATCTCTTTGGCATTTTTGGGTGGGTTTTTGGTATCGTACACATAATAGCCAATGGTATTTTTGTAGCCAGCGCCCTCATAAATAAATGTTACCCAAATTTCTGATGTTTTAGAGATATTAATGTTAGAAGTAGTACCATCTGCAATAAATTCTGGATGTAATTTAGCAACGGATTTACCCTCTGGTAAGGAGTAACTGATATAGCTTAACATTTCTGCCGAAATAACATCACCTGTAGCTTCTAAGTATAAAGGACGACCATATACATCGGCTGAACCCATTGCTTTATATGCTGCGCCGGTACCACCTGCACCAAATACTGAAACATTGCTTTCCATATACTGTATCCGGCCTTCTTTACTGAAAGTGCCTGCTACATTGCCTTTTGCAACCTCTGTACCACCAAGTGTGCAATTAAGTGCGTTACCAGCTAAAAAAACTTTTGCATTGTGCAACAAACCAAGTGACTGCGGATCCACAATCATTGTATCTACATAGGCAGGTACAGAAAGTGTTGTACTAATTAAACCTTGCGCATTGGTAATGGCTGTTAACGCAACTTCACCAATTTCGCCATCTTTATAGAAAGAAACTTTAACAGGAATATTGTTTAGAGGCTGGTTTGTATTGGTTAATAAAGCAATGCTAATATTTACCGTTTTATTGGTGGTGTAGTTAAACCCGTCTGGGGCAACTTTAGTAATATTAATAACTGGAGGTGGTATTTCTGTGGTAGTTGCATCTTTTTTGCTGCACGCTACTAAAAGCACAAAAAACGCAATTGCAATATGTGCGAGGTGATTTTTCATTGTATTTGGAAATAAATTTTTCATAATTATTTAGGTTGATTATAATGAAACCATTCTTGTGCCAAAGCATCTGAATAACACAAGTTATTGATTATCAATTAAAATAGTTTAGGCAAGTAAAAAGTAAAATTCCGTAATTTGGAATTTATTTATTTTTTGGAAAATAAATAACGCATGGTTAGCAAATATCAATAATGCTTAGGGTGGTATTAAATGACTGTTGCACTGCAAAGTGCTATTTAAAAAGAGAGATTTCATGTTTATTAGGATTATTGGTGAAAATATTAACACTATAAAGTTCTTGCTTTAATACAACAATGGGTGAGTTTTACGCATAAAAAATGCCATTTACAGTGCTGTAAATGGCATTTTA
>JAAFHG010000069.1 GCA_013297585.1 Chitinophagales bacterium | reverse complement strand
GAACAATAGTAAAGTAGAATAAAACTTCTAAAAAGGTGAATAGAATAACTGTTAAGGTGAATGAAGATTTTAAAGAAGTGAATAGTATAGCTTTTAATATTTCTAACATTAAAAAAATAGGCTTACCACTTTTTAAAGCAAGTAAGCCTGATTATAATAAAAAGGGCCTTTTTAAGCAAATGGTGTAGCTGTTTTTGTTTTTGTAGTAGTGGTAGGCATAAACGTATTTTATGTATGCTAAAAAATATGTTTGTATATGAATAAAATAATATTTTTGAGATAACGAAACACAGAGCAAGAAGCAAAAAAGTGTTCGTAAAAAGATACGTACCAAGGTTAGTTTACTTAAGATTATTTGAAGAGGCGGCTATAAAATTCATTATTCAAAATTTCAAGAGCTTCTGTTACTAGCAAATGCTTTTTATTTTCTAAAATGATTTCCGGGTCTATTACATCAACTTCAATATACTTTTTAAGTTCCTTTATTAACAACAAGCTGTATTCTTTATCTCTACCATCTTCAAAAGCAAATGGAAGTTGTACAATGACTTTTAATGGAAAGTTTTTTGAAATAAGATGATAGCTTAAAATTTCGGTTAAAAAAGTACCTTCATTACCCCCAAATCCAACACAAATAATATTTGTTTCTCGCTTTGAAAAATAAGAAAATAATACTTCTTGATTAATATGCTCATTGACTTTTATAACATCTAAGGCAGCGAAATAATACTTTTCAAGAAAAATATTGGGCATTAGCGATTTATCAACAACTAAATTGAAAAAAGGCACCCTAGATTGCCTAGACTGTAAAGTGTTTCTAAAGTACTCAATAACATTTCTACCACACCCGCCTAAGCCAAGTACATTAACTTTTGAGGGTAAAATTTCTGTACAGGTATAATTGATTTTTCCTTGCGCCAATGTTGATAAAACATAAGGTGGCTGATCTAAAATACTATGTTGCATACTGCTTTAAATTCTGGGTAAGAATTGATTTTATCTCTTTTACTAAGGATAACGGTTGCAGTACTTTTACTTCTTTGCCATACTTTAATATTTCCATTACAAAATATTATATAGCGAAAATTTGATACTCGAAAACAATGTTTATTTCATTAGCAGAGATAAGTTTTTGAGAATGATGTATTGGGTAGTTTTTTACATACATGCCTTGCTCAAATTGAAACGATAAACGAACAATGTCTGGTGACTTATTTGCTAGTGCAATAATGCCAAAAGAATGTTTGTAGAACTCATTAAAGTTGTATTGGTATGTAGTTTTAAAGGTATTTTTTTAAATATATAAAGTATAAATTTTATCTAATCCAAACGACTTTAAAAGGTTGTCTTTTGTATCTATTGCTAGTAAATACCAAATTCCTACACTTTCTTTTAAGGCTAATGGATGCACAGTTCTAAATGTGCTATCTACTTCATAATATTTTGTGTGAGTAAACTTTACGATTCTTTTATTTTTAATTGCAAATAGCAATCCGTTGAAATGCGCGATACCATTAGCTTTTCTTTGTTCTAATAGTATAATATTGTCTTTATTTTTTGATGCTGTGATAGTATTATTAATTTGTAAGCCGTCAAGTATTCTTCTATTGGTTTGTATGTTGTCTTCATTCTGTACTATGTAGTACCTGTTATCCCCTTTTCGTTTGTTCTTTATTTCAATCCCTAATTGTTGTTGGATATCTTTTACATCTCTCTGAAAAGTACGCCTCGAAATAACAAAATCATTATCACCAAAGTCAGAAATAGTTCTTAAACGACTTTCTATTTCTTCAAATGTTGCGGGACTTCTTTCTAGTCGTTTAATGATTATATCAAAACGGGAAAGGAAAGTTTGTTTGAGCATATTAAGGTACAATTTGCCCGTTTAATAATGCACTATGAAAGGCATTAGAAATGGAATTACAATACTTTTCTTCGTTTACATATCTATTTGGTCTAAATGATGGGTGATAAGCATCTATAAATACAACATTGTTCTTAAAAAAAATGCTCCTGCGTTGATGTTCTAGATTAATTCCATTTTTCCAACTTAATCCGAAGTCGTTTAAAAAGTAATGAAATACACCACCAAAAATTGTCACATTCGGTTTAGCCATCTCAATTTGCTTAAATAAAAGCCCCTTGGTGTTTGTATAATAATCACCAATTATACCCTCTCTTCCTTCACTGCTAGTAGCCTCTGGCAACTTATTGACATTTATAAACGAAATATGACGCAGTAGTTTATAGTATGAATTATTGTTAATTGTGGTTGTGTAATCACAGTTGTTTAGCAACGTAAAAGAAGTGATAGCGATTCTTTTTAAAGTTAAAATTTTAGCATAGCCTTCTGGATCTTTATTAATATCGTGTACTAATAAGCAACACTTTTTCGGGTAGCATTATCATAGGATTCTTTACAAATCCACATAATTCGGTACTTAGAATTTGCGTATTCATCAGAGTTCACAATAACATCATACAGTGGGAGATTTATATTATTTATTTAAACATGTATTTATTTCTTCCTAGTTGATTATATATATATATATATAATTGTTTTATGCAAATCTAACTAATCAATACGCCAAACCGTGTCGTATTGAAAGTAAAGCAAAAAAATATTTTCAATGCTAGTTTATATAATAAATGTTATTGGATTTGCAATAATTGATTAGTCTGTTGTTTCGATATTCGTTAAATCATTAACCATTGCGGCATTTATAAAAAGTTGTAGCTTTTGATTGCTATACAACAAATTCTGAGTTTTAATTTTTCCTTACAGAATTGCAAACTACCGCTACCGTTTAATCATTTGTAGCCTCGGTATCGAAATTTCAAGCTCTACCTTAGTTTCGGCAGCAACAGAATAGCATTTTGTAGACTAGGTATAGCATATGGTAGCCTCGGTATTGTATCTAGTAATGGCAGAATGGTAAATAGTAAGCTCGATATGCTGTTAGGCAGGCTTAGAAATGCAGTTTTGCAATAGCTATAAATATCCGTTTACCAATTTATTATAGATAATTTAGGATTAAAATTTAAAAATGTCATTTAACCGATAATAACATAGTTTTTCTAGTGGCTTATTCAAAGCAACTTTAATCATCTTAGCTGCTAGCACTGCTACAGGCATTGGTGTTTGTGAGCGAAACAAACCTATTGCATTGAATGCTTTTATCAGTTTAACAGAAAGCCTTTCTAATACACGTTCATCATTTGAGAAGCGCTCTAAAATACCTGGCTGAAAAATATGTAAGCTTGTAAAAGTTAAGTTGCTAAACATGGCTTCTAACTCGCCCTTTATTTGGGGATAGAAGAAAAAAGATTTGGCATTAGCACTATAAGCTGATAGTAATACAGCCGTAGCAACACCATTGGCAGCGGCCGCTTTAGCAACCTGATACTGATACGTAACATCTACCTTGTACTGCTCGGCTTTGCTACCTGCTTGCTTTAAAGTAGTGCCCATAACGCTAAATATAACATCACCAATAATAAGGTGCCGCCAAGCTTCAATCGTATTAAAATCCACCACATATGTTTCAAGCTTTGGATGCACAAGTTGGGTACTTTTTCTAACAAAAGTTTTAACTCTGGTTACATTATTATCATCTAATAACTGCTTAACCAATTGCTTACCCGTAGCACCTGTAGCGCCTATTACTATTGCAATATTAGTCATACAAAGAAGTTGTTGCTGAAAGTAGGTATTTATAAGCAACCATTTACCATACAACACACAAACAATTTATTACAAAATCGTAATACCAATTGATAATGAATTATTGCCTATCTTTATTCTTGCCATAAATTTTTATCTGGCGCATCGTTTAAAAAAGACACCTATGATTTCTGCAATGAGGCAGTGGTTTAACACAGCATTTACAATAGATAAATACGACCATTATTTAGCGCAACTAGATACCAAACATCCAGGTGCAATCTCGTTTAGAGTAGCCGAAACGCCTTTGTTTATAGATAAAGCATTTACCGATAAAATACTTGAAGCAAGCGAAGCTATTGTAGATGTAATTGTGCAGCCTAATTTTTATGCACTTACCAAGAAATCTGTACCGCCAGAAGTAAAAGTGCCAAATGGTACCAAATTTTCGAACTTTATTGCATTTGATTTTGGTATTTGTGAGAATGAAAATGGCGAATTAGAGCCACAACTAATTGAGATGCAGGGCTTCCCTAGCCTATTTGCGTTTCAGGTATTGCAGGAAGAAGTGGCTACCAAATGTTGGGAAATTCCTAGTAACTATTCTACTTACTTAAATGGTTTTGATAAAGCATCTTACATTGCCTTACTAAAAGATATAATCTTGGGTAATCATGCGGCTGAACATGTGATTTTGCTAGAAATATTGCCCCACGAACAAAAAACCAAAATAGATTTTTATTGCACAGAAGATTATGTAGGTATTAAAACCGTGTGCCTTACCGAATTGATACAAGAAGATAAGCTGTTGTTTTACTTGCTAAATGGTGTAAAAACGCCTGTAAAGCGCATTTATAATCGTATTATTTTCGATGATTTGCAACAGCAATCACCAGATATACAAGCCAAGGGCAAATTGCTATTGGAAGATTTAGATGTAGAATGGGTACCTCACCCAAATTGGTTTTACAAAATAAGCAAATACACTTTGCCATTTATTCGCCACCAATATGTGCCAGAAACTAGGTTTTTAGACGAGATAGAAATCATGCCTACTGACCTTGAAAATTATGTGTTAAAACCATTATTCTCGTTTGCAGGGCAAGGTGTAGTGATAGATGTAACGCCAGCAGATATAGCCGCTGTGGAAGAACCACATAATTGGATACTACAGAAAAAAGTAAAATATGCCGATGTGATTTTAACACCAAACGAGCCTGCTAAAGCTGAAATACGCATTTTTTATTTTTGGAAAGATGGCGAAGCTAGACCAATAGCTACCAATAACCTAGCAAGATTGAGCAAAGGCAAAATGATAGGTGTACGTTATAATGCTAATAAAGATTGGGTAGGTGGTACATTGGCTTATTTTGAGAAATAGGCGAAATAGGAACGCTGATGAAGTGGATTGATTGGATGAAAATAGAATAGTTAGAAATCGCCTCTAAACTAAATGTTGCGAGCTAATTGTATTTAAAATCAAGTTGTTATAATTGTACTTATTATATTTTATTTATGACAAACAACAGCTAAAGCATCTTAATGCTGCACTACCGATTCTTTATGTATTTGTATATAAATTTAGTATTATACTTTTCTTCATAAACAACACAAAAAAGATAGATAGTTATCAACGCTTTATCTGTAATAATTCCTTGTTGTTGACGGTTGTTGCTATGGCGTTGTACTTCTCGATACAGTTGTGCTTACTATTTGTTACAGACGTGGAAGTAAACTTTTACTAGATTATGTATTTGTATTCATAATTAACGAAATTTATTACATGTCTATTTTCAATACTATCAACCCTTGATCCGCATATATTGATTTATTTAAAAATTGTAACCTGTATTAAACGTATTGAATTATTAATAGTCTAGTAAATAGTTTTTATGCAGCAGGGGTTAGAGTCTGTTTAAGATTATTTTATGGAATGATACATAAAAGATTTTTGAGCGAAACAAGGCAAATTTTGCAACCATAGTTTAACGCTTACGGCGAAAAATTTAACGAAGCTGCAGCCACAAAGCAGCACGTATTAACCATTGAAATGATTTTAAACAGGCTCTTAGTATTAGGGGTTTCTTTCTAGAAGCCTCTTTTTTGTACTTAGGTGTTCACTGTAATTAAAGTATTTTTGCCGCCAACAATCAATTGTATATTTTGAACCCCAATTCAATTAGCCTTAATAAATTCATCAGCGATACAGGCTACTGTTCTCGCCGTGAAGCAGATAACTTGATTACCCAAGGTAGAGTTTTATTGAACGATGAACCTGCGCAGCTTGGTAACCGTTACAATCCTGGTGACTCAGTAGAGGTAGATGGTAGCTTGATAACCACTGCTGATAAGCCTAAAAAGCAAGAAAAATTGGTGTATTTAGCTTTTAATAAACCAGTTGGCATTACTACTACTAGCGAAGAAAAAATACTGGGGAATATTATTGGGTACATAAAACATCCTAAACGCATTTTTCCTATTGGAAGATTGGATAAGGATTCTGAAGGGTTGATTTTTTTAACCAATGATGGTGATATTGTCAACAAAATATTACGTGCAGGTAATAACCACGAGAAAGAATATATAGTAAAAGTAAACAAGCCAGTTGATGGTTATTTTATGCAAAAAATGGCTGCTGGCGTGCGCATAAAAGATGGACTTACCAAGCCGTGTATTGTGAAAAAAGTAAGCACCCATACGTTTAGAATTATACTCACACAAGGGCTTAACCGCCAAATTCGCCGCATGTGTGAACACTTTGACTATACCGTGATGAGCCTGCAACGTGTGCGCATTATGCACATAAAACTAGATGGTATTGCCCTTGGTAAATGGCGTTATTTAAGTGAAGTTGAAATAGACAGATTGAAAGAAATGGTGAGTAATTCTAGTAAAACCTAGGTTCTTGATAGGAACACTGATGACGCAGATAGGGTTGATTTTAGCTGATTTTTTAATGGCTTAAATAAGAGTTTATTTTACAACAAATTGTTTAGACACTTGTTATTTGGAAAATTATTAAACTGAATAGCAATGCCAAAGCGAACTTCTGTTAATGACGTTAAAGCGCTAGAAGACCTTAACAACCTAGACCGCATAGTTAAAGACAAACGTAACGATAAACGAGCCGACGCTAAAAGAGGCCGCCGTGATAGACATTACGTTAAAGTGCTAATAAAACACCAATTGAAAAACGGTGACTTGGAAAATTTATAAGTCTTAGTAGAGCAGAAACCGAGTAAAAACTACGCTTAGATAAAAGCTGAAAAAAGAGATAAACGCTCCAGTGTGCGACGCAACGATGTATGATAGTAGTACTTACGCTTGTGACATAATTTTTAAATTGCTGTGGTAGTTTTTTTGACACTAAACAGCAAAAAATGAAAGGCTAAAGCAAAGGCGAGCAATTTTACTACAACTTAACGTTATTTAATAGGAGAGAAGTAAGCCTCATGCTTTTACACACAAGGCTTTGTTGTCAATACCCCTAATGACAACTATACTAGCTAGTTATTAGAATAATTTATTGAAACCATTTTTTCTTCATGGCTATTTTTATAGCTGCTGTTTTATTGCTTACGTGTAGCTTATCGTATATGTTAGAAATATGTTTACGAACTGTGTGTGGGCTAATAAATAATTTTTCGGCAATTTGATGATAGTTTAGCCCATTTACAATGCCATTTAAAATTTCCATTTCACGGGTAGATAAATACGATTGCTCTGTAATAGGTACAATGGTGTTAGTTGGTTTATCGCTTTGTTTAAGCATTGCTAATGTTTTGCGGGCAACAACGGGCGACATAGGTACTGTGCCTTCTTCTACCAGTTCTTTTATAGAAGAGATGATTTTAGAAATCTTTTCATCTTTTAATAAATACCCACTTGCACCTACACGTACAGCTTCAAATATTTTGTCATCTTCACTAAATGCAGTAAGCATTAAAAACTGAACATCTGGATAAATTTCTTTGGCAATTAATACGGTTTCTAAACCATCCATTTCTGGCATTTCAATATCCATTAATACTACTAAAGGCTGCTTTTGTGTAGCAGTTTCTTCCATTTGCTTTAAAAAATCAATGCCATTTTCGGCGGTAAACAATACTTCTATTTGTTGGCTATATTGTAATTGCTCGGCTATGGTACTTCTTAGTAGGCGTTTATCATCTACAATGGCAATGGGTATTTTGGTCATAGTTATTTGATATTAAAACGGGTGTATTGTATGCTTATAAATTGTTTTTTCAAATGTACTAGAGAAGTTGCTAGGTTATGTAACTATGTATTTATTGCTCTATAAGTGTTCCTGCAAGGGTTGTAGTTGTTGAACTTGCATTGATAGGATATGAAATAATATTGTGTGATGGTACTACCACTTTTGCTTTACCGCTTGTAATAGTTACTGTAGCACTTACTGCTTGCCCCGTTACAGAAACGTATTGTTTATTGTATTGGCCGCTACTTTGTGAGTAACCTGTACTTGGCGAAACCATTATTTCGTCTGCTAATAAATCAGACTGATTGGGCTTAGTTACCAATTTAAATGTACCTGCTGCAATACCAGTGGTGTTGTTAAATAATACTGCCACATTGTTTAGGTTATTTGCAGTAGGTAAAGCGTCAAAAAAAGCAATTGAGTTAGGCTGACCAGTATTTCTTAAAGTAAAAGCGGTTGTGTAATTGGTAGTACCAATTTGCCAGCCAGTTGCAGGTATATTACCAGAATCGGCAGGGCTATCGCCATCTTTTTTGCAAGCCGAAAAAAACACAATGCCTACTAACGCTGTAAATAATAACTTTTTCATAATTTCTGTTTTGATTTTTTTGATTAATTACGAATACAAAACAACCATTATTATAAAAGCTAGTCAATAACGCATTTGTAGTATTTTAAGCTATGGGAATATTAATTTTTACAGCAGTACCAGTTGGTTGATTTGGTGTAAAACTGATAGTACCTTTTAAATATTCAATACGTACTAGTATGTTTTTTAAGCCTAAGCCACCTTTTGCTATTGCATTGTCGTAGTTAAAACCAAGGCCATTGTCAGTTACCTGAACCTGTATTTGTTTATCAGTTTTTTCAAGATGTAAGTACAATTCATTGGCTTGTGCGTGCTTTATTACATTACCTATTAGTTCTTGAATCACACGATATAAAATTACTTCCTCATTAAATTCTAGTTGTTCTTTAAAGCCTTTCGTTTCAAAGTGTATTTTTAACGTGCTTTCGTCTATTTTCTCAATAAAGCTTCTAATATCGCTAGCAATGCCAGATTTTAGTAGAAAATTAGGCATCATTTTGTGGCTTATTACACGTACTTCTTTGCAGCTTTCATCTACCAAGGCAAGCGTTTTTTCTGCCAAAAATTGGTCTTCTTCTTTAGGTAAATCAATTCTATCTATCAAGCCAGCAAGGTTCATTTTTACAGCACTAAATAGTTGCCCCACACCATCGTGCAAGTCGCTAGCTATGCGTTTGCGTTCGGCTTCTTCAGCTTGTACAATGGCTTTTGTAAGTTGCTGTTGTTGGTGGGCTTCTCTTTTTTTGTTTTTAAGATATACGCTTAAAACACCAAGTAAAATTAACAATACCAAGCCAGCAACAGATAACAATAAGATTTGTGATTGTTGTTTTTGTGTTTTTGCAGTAGCCTTGGCTAAGTCTTTTTCCTGCTCAAGTTCTTTTACTTTAAACTTGGTAGATAGTTCATTTACCTGTTGTTGGTTTTGTTTTTTTAACATGCCAGCTTCTAGTTCAATAGCTTGTTTATACATAGCCGATGCTTCTTTATATCTGCTAACAAATTCATATTTATTAGCTAAAAATTTTAAGCAGAACAAAAAGCTATGTTCGTTTCTGCCTTTTTGTACTTGCATTAGCCTTAAAGCTTCTTCTGCACTTGCAATGGCTTTGGGTATGTTATTTATTTGTTTATATAGTTCTGCTGAGAAAACTAAATAGCTGCATATTAACGTGGTATCGTTTAGCAATTTTGCTTCGGTTAAGCCATTACTGTAAAGCTGTTGTGCTAAATTAAATTTTTTCTCTCTTTGATACAATGTACCTAATAAGCGAACAGCTGTAAGCCTTGCAGCATTGCACTTGATGCCGCAGTTTTTACCAAGTGCAATGGCTCGGGTTAAAAATAGCTTTGCAGAATCGCTTTTGCCAAAATCTATATATACACCGCCAATATTTTGATAATTAATTACCTGTAAGTAGAGTATGCCTTTTTCTTGGGCTAATAATGCACTTTTGAAAAAGTATTCTATAGCCTGCGCATATTTATTGTTATAATAATTAATAGCACCAATATTTTTATAAAAATTACATTGCGCTGTATCAAACTTATTAATGGTTGCTATTTCTACACCTGACACGGCTATAGTAATTGCTTTATCTAATTGCTGTGTTTTTATATAAAATGTACAAAGGCGCACTATTGCCTCAACCTTGTTTTTCGTATGTAAATTTGGTAGTTTTAATACTGAATCTAAAATTAAAATGGCTTTAGAATTATCGTTAATACTATCGGTTTGTACAATTGCTTGTAATACCTTTTGCTCAGTACTAGTTTGTGCTTTGCATAAACTAGCAAAGAGGCAGCCTATACAAAAAATAAGCAATTTTTTAGTCATAAAAAATTTTTTACGCAATAGGAATAGTAATTGTAACGGCAGTACCGCATGGCAGGTTAGGGGCAAAGTTGATTGTACCTTTTAAATATTCAATACGTACTAATATGTTTTTTAAGCCCAAGCCATCTTTTGCTATTGCATTGTCGTAGTTAAAACCAAGGCCATTGTCAGTTACCTGAACCTGTATTTGTTTATCAGTTTTTTCAAGATGTAAATACAATTCATTAGCTTGTGCGTGTTTTATTACATTACCTATCAATTCTTGAATCACACGATATAAAATTACTTCCTCATTAAATTCTAGTTGTTCTTTAAAGCCTTTCGTTTCAAAGTGTATTTTTAACGTGCTTTCGTCTATTTTCTCAATAAAGCTTCTAATATCGCTAGCAATGCCAGATTTTAATAAAAAATTAGGCATCATTTTATGACTAATTACGCGTACTTCTTTGCAACTTTCATCTACCAAGGCAAGCGTTTTTTCTGCCAAAAATTGGTCTTCTTCTTTAGGTAAATCAATTCTATCTATCAAGCCAGCCAAGTTCATTTTTACAGCACTAAACAATTGCCCTACACCATCATGCAAGTCGCTGGCAATGCGTTTGCGTTCGGCTTCCTCTGCGTCAATAACGGCTTTGGTAATTTGTTCACGTTGTTTGGCTTGTTCTTGTGCTAATAATGCTTGTTGTTCTAATTGCTTTTTTCTGTAAACTGCATACGCAATTACCAACAATAAAATAGCACCAATGGCTATGATAATAATGGTGTTATTTTTTTGTTTAATAGCGGCATGTTGTTGTTGCAGCGCTAGTTGTTTTTGTAATCCTTCTTTGGTAAGTGTGTTTATTTTTTCTTCTTTTAAAGATGCATCTAATTTATTTTGCAGAATGGTTTCGTTTTGGGTAAATAGTAAAATACTGTCTTCTGCTAGTACTAGCTGTTGCTGTGATAGTTCGAATAAGTTTTTATTGATAGCTAGCTGTTGGTTGATAATTTGTAAATTTTTAATAGAATCGGCTTTTGAGAGTAAACTGATTTTAGCTTCTTTTTTAGACGTTTCATATTTTGTTAGTATATCCGCAATATTTTTTCTGGTTGTTGAATCGTAAAGTTTATTTTCTGCCTCTCTTAACTTGTTAGTATAAAAAAGGGTACTATCAAGGTATTTTTTATTTGTATAATAGTTTACCAAATAGCTATACCCTAATGTTGTATTATTGTAATCCTTAATTGATTCGAAATAAATTAAGGGCGGTAATACAAAATTTAATGTTTGAGGATTATTTTCATTTGCATAAACTTCGCCAATATTCATTGTAGCAATATTCTTAGAATAGGTATCATCATTTTGGATTGCTATATTCCTTGACAATTGATAATACTGTACAGCCTTTTTAAAATCTTTTTTGTAGAAATAAATAGCTCCAATTAAGTTCGTATTTATCCCTGATTCCTTTTTAAGATTTAATCTGTTGCAAAGCGTATCTGCTTTTAAAGCGTTAATTAGTCCTTGTTCTAAATTACCAACAGATATGTATAGATTAGCCAAATTAATGTATATTAGACATTCAGGCATCAATTGATTGGTAGTTTTAGCAATAGTTAATCCATTAGTAAAGTAACGTAAGGCTTCTTTTTTATTTTGAGTATTATTAAAGCACATGCCAATATTATTGTGTAACATGGCAATTGAGTAGCTATTTTTTGTTTTTTCAAATAAATTCATTGCAGCTATGTAATTATTTATTGCTGGCTCGTAATTATTGCTTAACGCATAAATGCCACCTTTAATATTTAGTGCTGATGCCATCAATGGAATATTACCTATTGCAACTGAGCGATTGTATAAGAAAGTACAAAGACTTAAACTATTACCAATTTCCTCTTGATAATTTTTGTAAATAAAATCTAGGTAAGTACGAATAGAACTAGAATCTTTGAAATTCGATTTATTTAATTTAAGAGTATCTGTTGAGATGTAATGCTGTTTTAGTCCAATAACTACATTTTTTTTATTTGGCGAAATAGTCTCTTGTGCTTTTGCACCAATAGCAATAAAGG
>JAAFHG010000573.1 GCA_013297585.1 Chitinophagales bacterium | reverse complement strand
GTACTAATTAAATAATCTGCTTTAGTATCAGTAGCATTGGTAATTTTTTGATCGGCCATAGCAATACTTATTGCCTCGAATTTTACGGCAAACGTACCGCCAAAACCACAGCAGGTTTCTACATCGTTCATTTCTACCAATTCAAGTCCTTTTACTTTGCTTAACAATTGCCTTGGTTCGGTTTTAATGTGACATTCTCGTAAACCTGCACAGCTATCATGGTAGGTTGCTTTACCATTAAATGTGGCACCTATATCATCTATTTTCAAAACATTTATTAGAAAATCACTTAGCTCAAAAGTACGCTGACCAAGTGCAACCACTTCTTTGTGATTGGCAGCTGATTCAAACAATTTAGGATAATAATTTCTTACAAAACCCACACAGCTAGCACTAGGCGCTACAATATAATCAGCACCATCAAAGTCTTTCATAAACTTGCCACATACCTCTTTGCTTTCGCCCCAAAAGCCAGCATTAAATGCAGGCTGGCCGCAACAGGTTTGATTAGCGTTGTAGCTAACCTTACAACCAACTTTTTCAAGCACTTTTACCATATTAAAGGCTACTTGTGGATATAGTTGATCAACAAAACAAGGTATAAAAATCTGTACATTCATGCCCCTAGCCCCTAAAGGGGTATTTATTTACTAAATGATTGATTGAGTATTATCATTTTCAAAGCTGTTATAGCTGCTTCTTCACCTTTATGACCGTGAATACCACCAATACGTTCGATGGCTTGCTGTTCTGTATCAACCGTTAGAATACCAAAAATTGTTGGTACATCTAGTAGCATATTTAAGCTTACCACACCATCTGTTACAGCTTTACACACATAATCAAAATGAGGCGTATCACCTCTAATTACTGTACCTAAAGCAATAAACGCATCAGCTTTTTGCTTCGCATTTTCTTGGTAAGCTTTTATTGCAAATGGGATTTCAAAAGCGCCAGGTACTGTTATTATTTTAAACTTAGCACCTTGTTCTTTTAAACTCTTTTTTGCCCCTGACTCTAATTTGTTTACAATATGAGCGTTCCACTCAGTTTTCACAATAACAACAAAGGCATCCTTTGTTGAGGGGATGCCTTTTTGCAATGCGGTGTTACCTTTTGTAGCCATACATTAATTTATGCTCAAGTCAGCTTTTTCTACACTAATTCTGTTAATATATTTATCAGCTTGTTGTGCTTTTTCTGTTTTAGGAAATTTCTCTTTTATTGATTTGAATATGTCTAATGCTTCTTTATCTTTCTTTAAAGTAGCACTCAATAAAGCCGCACGGAACAAATATTCAGCAGATAATGCTTCATCTGACTCGAAAGTGTTACCTGCTTTTTTGTAATTGTCTATTGCATCATCATTTTTACCAGCTTCAGCATAAGCATCACCAAGAACACCATAAGCTGCTGCTTGAATTTGCTTTGCATTAGTAGTAAAATCTTTCAAATGCTCAATAGCTTTATTAAAATCTCCGAGTTTTAAATAGCTAACACCTGCGTAGTAATGCGCCAAATTAGCAGCTTTTGTACCCCCATAATTACTAATAATGTACAAAACACCTTTACTTGTACCATCGCCTTCTAGCACCAATCTAGCACTATCTTGCTGAAAATACTGCTGTGCTTTGTAAATAATGTCAGCTGCTTTTTCTTCTTTTGGTTTTACTATAAACTGTTTGTAGCCAAAATAACCGCCTATAGTTACAAAAAAACCTATTAAAAATCCTACAACTATTTTGCCATTTTTATCCCAAAATGATTTGGCTTTAGTTAGGGCTTCGTTTGTTTCTACCACCTGCGCATCAACAATCTGTTCGCTCATGAATGTGTAATTTGATTTTTGAAATTTATGGGTTTGTAATCGTTAGATTTTAATTATTAAGATTAATACTAGTCGTAATCAAACGGATAAGATTCATCTAAATAAACGTCTTTGTAAACCTCGCTATCGTCTGGCCAAGGGCTTTCTTCAGAAAATTTTACGCTTTCTTCAACAACTGCATTAATTTTTGCATCTATTGCATTTATTTCTTCTTGTGTTGCAAAAGAATTTTCTAAAATTGTTTGTAACACACGTTGAATAGGGTCTTGGCTTTTGTATTCATCAACCTCTTCTTTACTACGGTATTTTTGAGGATCGCTAATAGAGTGACCTTTGTAGCGGTATGTTTTCATTTCTAATAAAGTAGGTCCACCGCCTTCTCTAGCACGTTTTACCGCTCTCGCAACAGCTTCATGTACCGTTTCTGCCATCATACCATCTACTTTATCAGAAGGCATTTCGTAAGCATCAGCAAGTTTATAAATATCTACCACATTGCTAGTACGTTCTACAGAAGTACCCATTGCGTATTGGTTATTTTCGCAAATGAATACCACTGGTAATTTCCAAGTCATAGCCATGTTAAACGTTTCGTGTAACATACCTTGTCTTGATGCACCATCACCAAA
>JAAFHG010000541.1 GCA_013297585.1 Chitinophagales bacterium | reverse complement strand
CCCTTATCTAAATCCTGTAACACTATTACCGACTCCAGTTTTGCTTTCAAGCTTAACAACAGCCACAAGCCTTACAGGCGCCATATTCGAAATACAAGATGGCGCAATCTTGACTATTGATAAACCCATAAGCTTTAGCTCTTGCAAATTTAGAATGGGTAAAGAAGCATTAGTAAATATCAATATCACAACAGGTACAAATAAAACTACTACATTTAATACTTGTGAATTTTATAGCTGCGGAGCTTATATGGCAAATGGGCTTCTTGCTTCTAAAGATAATACCTGTAATTTTAATACCTGTACCATTGAGGATATGCGCATCGGTATAGAATATAACCGAGGTGCCATTCTGAATCTCACTAATACAATTTTTAATAAAAACTATATTGGTGTCTACGTCGCTAGTATAGATTTAGCTTTAGCAACAATACCCATTGTGTTTACAAAATGTAGTTTTACTTCTGCTGGTTCTACCAATAGCCCAACAGCCATTTTAAAATTAGTACAGCCCTTAGCAGCCACTGGCTTTTTCACACCTAATCGCACTTATGCTGGTATATACAGCGTAGTGAACAACAATTCAAAAGTACTCAGAATAGGGGAAACCACGGCGAGCAATGCTGGCAATACCTTTGATAATTTAGACATTGGCATTTACCTGAACCGCACCCGTTCAGAAATCTATAATAATACTTTTAATACCATTGATGGCAAAGGCATAATGGCGTCTACATTAAACCTTAACAATGTTGTGAGTTATGGCAATATACTTACCGTAGGCAATACAAACCTAAACCAAGCCAATCGCTTCAACAATAACCAAACAGGCATAGAAATAGGCGCAGGCTATAGCAATGTGAACATCAAAGGCAATCAGTTCAACGGCTCGCCGCTCAATAGCAATGTGTTTGGTATCAATGCCAGCGTTAATAACATGAGTGCTTTCAATGTAAATAATAATACCTCTACTTATTATCAAAACTTTTTACAAAACAGTATTCCTGCTTTGCCCATCGTTACAGGCAGCACCGTCGGCATCTCTGTAAAAAATAATACGATTAGCAATGCTGGCATACCCATCTTCGTGGCATTGAATGGCGCTGTAAACACCACAAACTTTAGTTACGATATTTCAGATAATATCATTACAGCATCTGCCTCTGGTATCCTCACCAGCAATATGGCCAAATGTTTAAGCATCAACACCAACGATATTACCTTAACAAATACAACGGCTGGCTTCGCAGAAGGCATAAGCCTTTCTGGTGCTTGTGATAATGCAGTAGTCACTAAAAACAAAATAAAGAGTGATGCAACAAGTATCAACAATGTAAGTAATCCAGATTTATATGGCATCCGTGTTTTGCAAAGCGCGATGACAATTATCCAATGCAATGAACTGAGTTTACTCGGTACTTGTTTAGGCTTTGAAGGCTCCTGCCTCACCACAATTCAAGGAGTGGAGGGCAATAAAATGAACAGCGGAGTGTATGGCTTCCGCCTGCTCAACAGCGGTCGCATCGGCACACAGGGCTCTGCTACTAACCGCAATACCAATACTTGGGGTGCAGCCAATACGAATTTTCCAGGGGCGACTAGGTTTCAGACATATGTTGAGAATACAACCAATGTTGGGAGTTTAACAGCAGGTTCCGTTTTGTATTTGGGCTTACCTGCTTTTCCGACAGATAATGGATTTTTATCAGGTGCGAATGTATTTCCATACTCTTCCACTTTAGTTCCACAAAGTATAAGACAAGGTGGTAATGGTACTGGTGTTTTTATTTGTCCTGTTTCTGGTGGCGGTGGTGGAGGAGGCACTGGCACTACTACTGCTGCGCGTATTGTAGATGTTGGCACACCGATTGCAAACAATACAGCGACTTTCGGAAGCTTTAGCACTGATAATAAACTAAGAGCAAAACAGCAATTGTATCAATTGGTAGCAGATGAGCCAGCAGCGAAAACAAATACGACGATCAATACTTTTTACACAACAGAGCAAAACACAAGCGTCGGCAAATTAAAACAAGTTGAAGCCGCTATTGCAATGCAAGACTATACTTTGGCAACTACTTTAAATAATAGCATTAGTCCAGTTACTAATACAGAAATTTCTGAAAAAGAGTATTATCAATTATACTTAAAATGGATTTCTGATGCTAGCAATTTTTCAGCACAAGATAAGAGTGACTTATTAATTTTAGCGAATCGTTGCATCACAAAACGTGGACCAGTCATTATCAAAGCCCGTAATCTATATGATTTAATTACTGGTACAAAAAATGCTTATTCGAATACTTGTGCCTCTACTACAAACTCAAAAGTGCTAAATGCTTTTACCTATGATGGAAATGATGATAGTCCAACAAAGGGTAATAAGCAAGCAGTAAATGAAACTATGAAAGTTTCTATTTCTCCAAATCCAAATAGCGGACAATTCACCTTAGTATTTGAAAGCAAAATAGAAAACCCTATCTTTATAAGTATTACAGATTTGAGTGGGAAAATAATTTGGTCTGAGTCTATGAATGTAAAAGAACAACAAATTGATTTAGATATAAATCCAATCTGCAATGGTATTTATATTATTTCAGTTTCTATCAATAATATAGCTATTTATAAAAGCAAATTAG
>JAAFHG010000323.1 GCA_013297585.1 Chitinophagales bacterium | reverse complement strand
AATAGCTTCTTTTCAAGCTCGTGTAAAGGCTTCAAAGCTTTGGTTTGCAAAGCTTCTGTATGATTTTTTAGCGACTCATCAATGTTTTCGGCAATCACTTGTAATGCTTGGTATTGTTGCTTTACAGCTTCAATTTGTGCAGTAATATCTAGCTGCTTGGTTGAATTTTTATGAACAAGCGTATTTATTAAATCAAATGGCTTTTTAAAGAAATCTTCTACGGTAAATCCTAACTTTTCAATACGTTCTACTTGCTCATCAGTAACAAACAACAGCGAGTTACGTAAAATCAACATTGGGTAAGGTACTTGTGCCGCCTCAAATACTTTTTTTAGTTCTAGCCAATAAGCTAGCTCACCACCACCACCAATAAAAGCAATATTGGGCAAAATGGTTTCCTGAAAAACACCACGTAAAATCACATTAGCACTAAAGCGTTCAGGATGGTTTTGTAATTCGTTTAAAATTTCATCCTGCCTAAATTCTAATCCCAAGCTTTGAACTCTAAACTTCAAACTATCAAACTCTATTCGCTCTCTTTTATCTTCAATTAAGTAAAACAAATTCAATTCTCTACCACCTGCTTGTACCTTGTAATGCTGACTAAGTTGCGCAATGGTTTCAGCAACGGCTTTATGAGAAAATTGTTCAGTAATTTCTTTGGTAACAACGCTATTAAAACTCGCTTTCAAGGCGTCATTGTCTGGCACTACCACCAATAAGCCATAATCTGCAAACAGCGTATTTACTAACTCTAAAGTAGCTTGTTGAATGGTTTTACCCAACGTATAACATTGGTTAAAAATATTTATCAATTCATCACCAAAAGGATGAATACCAACTTGCCCTTGAATGCTTGTAATTATTTGTTGTAGCGCTTTATCAACCAACATTCTGCCTACAGCACCTGCTTGTTTGGTGTTCCAAATAAGCTTTTCGCCACCAAGATTTATGTAGCCTAATTCGTCTAAATCAGCGTCTTCACTACCCATGTAATAAACAGGTACAAAATTGTATTCTGGTAGTTGCGTTTTAAATTCATCAGCCAATTTTATGGCATGAATAATTTTGTAAATAAAATATAAGGGGCCAGTAAAAATATTAGGCTGATGTGCTGTGGTAATGGTAAATGTGTGATTGCTTTTAAGCGCTTCTAAATTGGCTATTTGTTTATCGTTTAAAGCAACATTTTGGTATTGATTAGTTAATGCGTCTACCAATAACTCTCTATTTGTAGCAAATGCAAGTCTCGCATCAATTGCCGCTTTTATACCGTCTAAGTTTACCGAATGCTTATAAAAAGGCTGCAACTGTTCACTACCTGAAACATAATCTGCCACTAGCTTTGAGAAATAGCCTGTCCGTTGGTATGATAAGTGCAAATGATTATTTTCCATGAATTGATTGACTGTACGATTTACAAAGTTAGAAGTACGATGCTCCTAACTTTTACAAATATCTATAAACAAGCATTCACCCGAGAAACGTATATCCTAAATCGAAAATCAACCACACTTTTCAAGGAAAGGCTTATAACTCTATAGATTGAGGTAACATTAATAAAAAATCAAGCGCCTTACTATAATCTAATTGAGGATATTCAATGCCTAATCGTCTTAAATTGGTATAATACAAGGCATGTTGTAAATAGTAGTTTTTCTCGCTTTGCAAAAACCAAGCTTTTACACCTAATTTCTCAGCTATAAACCACTTTTCTATTAGCCTTGCAGTTCTACCATTACCATCGTTCCATGGGTGTATTTTTACAAACACTAAATGCAAATAAGCAGCATAATAAAACACTTCTTCTATGCACATTTCTTGTTGCAACAAATAAACAACATCACTATACCATTTGTCCATTTCTGATTCCAATTCAAAGGGCGATACTGCAACATATTCTATCCTACCATCATCGGTAGTGACATACATATTTTGATTGCGAAATTTACCTTGCTTACCAGCTTCTAGAATATTAGCACTTAACAAAGCATGTGCTTCTTTTAAATTATTAGGTGTTAAACTATTGGCTTGCGCAAATGTGTAGGCACTATATAAATCGTCAACCTTTCGGGTATAATATGGCTGAAATTGAACACCCAAAGCCTTATGCTTAACGTAGCTATCTAACTCTATGTTCTCACCTTCTATTTTACTACTAAAAACTGAAGCTACAGAGGTATAAAAACTAAACGATTGTGTACTGATATCAGCTTCTTTAAGTGCATCAAACTTAGTTTGTAGCCCACCTATCTTAGCCAAGTATTCAGGCAATAAATCAAGTTGTATTAGTTGCAATTCATTCATTTATCTCAAATCAAAAGTCCCAAATCAGAAATCTACACAACCTTACCTTCTAAATCATAATCAAATGCCTTAGTGATTAATACATTCACAAAGCTGCCTATTTCTAGTTTCTTCTTGCTATTAATAATAACTTCATTATCAACTTCTACGCTATCAAATTCTGTTCTACCAAGATAACGGCCACTTTCTTTTCTATCTACAATCACCTTAAAAGTTTTACCTACTTTTTCTTGGTTTTTCTCAAGGCTTATTTCCTGCTGAACTTCCATAATTTCTTGTGCTCGTAGTTCTTTATCATCTTGAGAAATATCATCTTTTAAAACATGCGCAGATGTATTTTCTTCATGGCTATAACTAAAAATACCTACTCTATCAAAACGATGCTCTACTAAAAATGCTTTTAGTTCTTCAACATCTGCTTCGGTTTCGCCAGGAAATCCAGCAATTAAAGTAGTACGCAAACAAATACCTGGCACTTTTTCTCGAATAGCATGTATCAATTCGCTCATTTCTTCACGAGTAATATTACGCTTCATCGCTTTCAACATATTATTACTAGCGTGTTGCAAAGGCATATCTAAGTATTTGCAAATATTATCGTGGCGATTCATGGCATCTAAAATTTCCAATGGAAATTTAGATGGGTAAGCATAATGCAAGCGAATCCACTCAAGCCCTTTTACAGCCGCTAGCGCATCTAGTAAACGAGGTAATTCTCTTTTCTTGTAAATATCTAGGCCATAATAAGTTAATTCTTGTGCAATCAACATAATTTCCTTGACGCCTTTCTTCACCAAACCTTCTGCTTCTGCAACCAATGCTTCTATTGTTTTGCTTACATGCTGACCACGCATTAGTGGTATGGCACAAAATGAGCAAGTGCGGTTACAACCTTCGCTAATTTTTAAATACGCATAGTGTTGTGGTGTGCTTAACAAGCGTTCACCCACCAATTCTGCTTTATAATCAACCTCAAATTTCTTCAGCATTAATGGTAATTCCATAGTGCCAAACCAAGCATCCACTTCTGGCATTTCGGCTTCTAAATCTGCACGGTAGCGTTCGCTTAAGCAACCTGTTACAAATACTTTGTCAAGTTTACCTCTACGCTTTAATTCCAATTGGTCAAAAATGGTATTAATACTTTCTTCCTTGGCTTTATCAATAAACCCACAAGTATTTACCACCACTATATTATGGTCAAATTTTTTGTTTTCGTGTACCACATCTATGGCACTTGCTTGCAACTGACCACTCAGTACTTCACTATCTACCAGGTTTTTACTACAACCTAACGTGATGATGTTAACCTTATCTTTTTTGAGCGTTTTCGATTTCATAATAAGGCGGCAAAGGTAAGGATGTTGTGTGATAGACCATAGCTAATAGACGATAGACCACAGTATACCAGAAAGTCATTTGACTATTATCAATTACTATCGTCTGTGGACCATCGTCTATGGACGATTTATCGCAAACAAATTCAACGTTTCTTCTTCGTTTCTCGTCGTGTCTTTTAGTGTAAATCCTACTTTAGCTAGCACTTTTTCTGAAGCAATATTTTCTGGTTGTGTAATGGCAAATAATTGTTGCTTACTAAAGTTGTTGAAAAAATAAGCCACACCAGCTTGTAGCAATTCATTGGCATAACCTTTACCCCATTCATCAGGCAGCAACGCATAACCTATGTGATAATCCATATTGCCTTGCATCGGTAAAATAGAAAACATACCAATCAATCGGTCTGTTTCTTTTTCTCCCACATACCACCTGCCAAGCTTTGTTTCTTCAGCATATGCATCTAGTTGCTGCGATAAAAATGCATCACTAGCAGTCCTATCTTTCACTGGTCGTATGTAACGCATCACTGCTTCATTACTATTCAACAAGTAAAAAGTTTCGCTATCGGCAATGGTAAATTGTCTTACAATAAAATGACTGGTTGTAAAAATTAGCATGGGTAAAATTAAAAATGCCACAGAAACACTGAAACACAGATTAAAAATACATCTGCAATCAATATTTCTGTGGCAAATTACACTTCTTTCAAAAACCTATGCGTTTCTGTGCCTCTGTGGCAAATTACTTTCGCCATTTCTCAACAAACAAATTATACTCTTCTTGACTAACACAATTCTCTTCGGTATCAGGCTCATTCAATTGTGCTTCCAATTCTTTAAATTCTTCTTCACTCAATTCATCTGCCCAATCATGCTTGCTTTGCTGATTGAGTTCTTCTATATCAGTTTTAAGTATCGACAATATGTTCTCATCATCTATCGATGCCACCATTTGCA
>JAAFHG010000294.1 GCA_013297585.1 Chitinophagales bacterium | reverse complement strand
AATTTTTCAATAAGCGGTACTGCCTTAACAAGTTGCTTTGATAATACGAATAATTATACATTTACTAATAGCTCAACTATAGGTGCAGGTATTAGTTATTTGTGGGAATTTGGTGATGGCACAACTTCAACAAGTTATTCGCCTAGCCACCAATATGCAACTTCTGGTAGTTATATTGTGCGTTTAAGAGTAAGCGATGGCTCTCAATCTGTATATGCCACACCACAAGTAATAGCCCTAAATCCTAAACCAGCACCAGAGTTTTTATTGTACCTAAATACCACGCTTACTAGTTTAAGCAGTGAAGTAAAACGTTGCTTTACACCAGGTATGGACTTCTCATTTATGAGTAGCAGTACAGTTGCTTTTGGACAAATGCATTATAAATGGAGCTTTGCAACAAATGCCATTAGATTTAGAGACGGTGATAGTTTAGATTATATTAATCCAAGAATTGTATTTGATACAGCGGGTATTTATCCTGTGAAATTGGTAGTAAGTACCGATAAAGGCTGTACCGATAGTGTTATTCACGTTATAAAACTGGGTCATCCGCATGCGCATTATCAAACAACAATTGATTTTGGTGGTGATAAATATGCCAATCCAACAGTTACATTTACTGATGATTCTTACGATCATAAATTAGCAATTAATACATGGCAATGGAATTTTGGAAACGGCTCAAGCTCTGCTTTGCAAAACCCTACACCTTTTCAATATACTTGTGGTGGTACTTATAGTATTGCGTTACGTATTATTGATGAAATACCATGTACTAGCGATACAGGTTCTGTAGTAATTATTAAAATTAGGCCACGTGCATTGTTTGCTATTTCTGCACCAAATTACACACCTGATGTTTATGCGAAGCCAACATTTACATTTACAAATAATACCACTGTAAATGATGGCTGCCCTAACCTAACCTATGCTTGGAATTTTGGTGATGGTTACACATCAACCAATAGCAGTCCAACACATGTATTCAGAGGCAGTGGCGTGTATAATGTTAGATTAATTGCAACCAACCAAAACGGTGGTGAAAAGGATACCCTTATTCAACAAGTAACGGTTGCCATTAAACCTAAAGCAATATTTAGCACTAATCAATCTCTTGTTCCAGATATTTATGCGTCACCAACCGTAAACATTGTAAACACTACAAGCTCTGCTGATACGGCTGCACCAGCATCTGCATTACAATATGCTTGGGATTTTGGTGATGGTAATACTGCAAATGTGAAAAACCCTACTGGTCATGTATACGCAGCAGGGGGCACTTATACTATTACGTTAACCGTTACAAATCCTATTAGTGGTTTAGTAGACGTTACAACACAAAGCGTAACCATTGTTGTGAAACCTAAGGCTCAATTTACCGTGGGCGCTGCAGTATTTAATCCAGATGTATATGCTACACCTTCTTACACATTTACCAATAGTTCTACGGTAAATGATGCTAATGGTAACTTAACCTATAGCTGGAATTTTGGTGATGGTAGTGCTGTTTCTACAGCAACTAGTCCATCGCATGTGTACACAACTAGTGGTACTTATACAGTTACGCTAGTAGTTACTAACCAAAATGGTAGCGCTACAGATACCAGAACAGCAACTGTTACAGTAGCTATTAAACCAAAAGCTAGTTTTACAGCAAATCTTACTTATAATGTAAATGGCCTTCCTGTAGTAACTGTTTCAAATAATAGTAGTGTTACTGAAACGCCCGTTCCTACATTAACTTATAGCTGGACATATGGTGATGGTGTTGGTGTATCTACTAGTGCTTCACCTTCAGCGTATACATATACAACAGGTGCTGCAAGTAGAACTGTTACGTTAATTGTTACCAATACTAATAGTGGTGCAACTGATACGTATAGTATTACACTTAACAATGTGTACATTAAACCAATAGCTGCATTTACGAAGACAGTTACAGACATGAAAGTGGATTACAACGCTAGTACCACCGTATTAAATGATGGTTCTGGTTCATTAAGTTACAGTTGGAATTTTGGCGATGGTAGTGCTTTAGCAACAGGTGTTTCTGGTAGTCATACCTATACAGCAGAAGGTAATTATACCATTACTCTAACTGCTACCAATTCAAACGGTAATACTGTGTCTACAGCTACAACATCTGTAAGCATAGTTGCACCTACACCAGTTGCTAGAATCAATATTTCATCCAATTTTAATGGCACTTATTATGATATTTATTTTACAGCTGCTGGTGCGCCATCGCCTGCAATAAACTCATCTATTAGTTCTGGAACTATTGTAAATTACAATTGGGTGCTTTCATGGGTGTACTTACCAACGGGTACTACATATACTAATTTTTATACCACAAATTCAAGTAGCTTTTCGTTCAGCTTAAATGGTAATGCCGAAGCACCTTCTGATTATGATCCATCTCACTACCAATTATCTGTTACTTTAACTGCTACAAGCGATTTCGGTAAAACGAATGTTGCATCTGCTACCTATGTTTATGGTACTGCTGCTGTTGGCTACACACCATATAGAAGTTCAGTTTTGCCTTCGGTAAATGAGCCTAGAGAAAGAACATTTATTAGTAACAGCAATGTATTAGTTTATCCTAATCCTGCCGTAAGCGAAATAACAGTTAAATACACGAGCCCAATTTTAGGTGATATTTCTATTTTAATTTATGATTTACATGGTAAAATTGTTGATAGTAGAAAAGCTGTTTGTAGTAGGGTTAATAGCTTAATTAATACAAAAGTTGCAGTTTCTGCTTTATCAAAAGGTGTCTATATTGTTAAAGTGCTTAACCAAAATGGTCGTTTAATTGGTACTTCACAATTCTTAAAAGGACAATAATATATCACAAAATTACAAATGATAAAAGGTGGTTGTTTCTATTATGGAACAACCACCTTTCTTTTTTTGCATGGTTTTATATCAGGTAGGCTATTGTAAGTCAATTGAATTTATAATAATTTTTTTGACTTGAGATATTATACATAACTAGTTATTTAGTCTTTATTACTCGAAATCAAGTAATACCATTAATAGAAGAAGCTACTTGTTTCACAGCGTTAAAACTAAAACAGACATCTGATTTTAAGGTTTATGCTTTTTACTACAATGCGGTTAGCATATAATATGCCCACAGCAACCAATTTGGTAGCTGCACTAGGTATAAAAGATAATGAAGCGAAATGAATTAAAATAATATACAATATATAAAACCGATGGCAATACCAACTGGACCTACGCTAGCGAAAGCCCTACCAGAACCACTACGTTAAAAGGCTTGCCCACAGCTACAAAACTTTGGCTACGCATAGCCGCCTTTGGCGCAAAAGGCAAAGGCCCTTGGAGCGACCCAATAAAAGTATTGGTGAGGTAAAGAGAGAACAGTTTTACAAATACCCCAATATTTTTAAGGGAAATGTTTTTATGCATACTAAACGCATTGAGGTTTGCTACAAAACCAACATTAACCCAAGGCTTTAGCATTAGGTAGCAACAAAAAGCTATTGGCTTTAGCCAAAGGATGGTTGAAGTAAAAGCACTTTGGCTAAAGCCAAACAATATTTCCATCTTTTACCCAAGGCTGAAGCTTTGGGTTAATTGCTAACCTGAATGTTTACAAAATACGGCTTCCTACTTCTTCACAAAAGGCATTTTCATATCTTTTACTGTTTCTTTTCTTGAGAGAAGCATAGGTATAATGACACCTACTGATAAACTGATAAGGATGAACAGCACTTTAATGCCACTGTTTACAGTTTCTGCTATGATGGTATTGTAATCCATTGTTTTAGGATTGCCAGCCAATTTTATTAACCCCAACATCATTCTATAAGCTAAAACACCCGGTATCATAGGTATTACTGCTGGTATGTAAAATATAAAAGGTGGTGTATGTTTATAATGCGCAGAAGGGATGCTTAAAAAACCAATAACCACTGCACCTGCTAGCGATGCTAATACAATATTGGCTTCAAAAACAGTAAGTAATATAAATTTAAAAAACACGCCAATAGCCCCTAATAAAAAAATATGAAAAAAGCTTCTTGTAGGTGCATTAAACAATGCAGCAAAACCCAATGCTGCAATGCCGCCCCAAATTGCTTTATATAAAAATAGCCAAACCATGGTTTTAAAATTGATAAATGAAACTAACAGTAAGCACACCCAACGCAATGGTAAAAGATAGAATTAAGCCCGTAAACCCTCTTGTAATACCGTTTTGAATATTGCCATCTATAATATCAGAAAATGAATTGATTAATGGCACACCTGGTATTAAAAACAATACAGACGTAACAAAAGCATGATTACCAGCATCGCCAATACCTAACTTGTGGGCAAGCCCTGCAATAAGCGACGCTGTAAAAGCGGCAAAATATACAGATAGATAGGGGTTAAAATTGGCTTTTACAGATTCTTGACGTACAAACAAACCCACAGTGGAAGCAATAAACGTGAACAACATGTCAATAGCGCTTCCTTCGGCTAAAGCACAAAAACCTGCACCAGCCATGCCAACTAGTAGTAGCACCATCCATCTAGGAAAATGTGGAATATTATCTACTTTTTTTAGTTCAATGCTATATTGTTCAATCGTCCATTGTTCTTCAATCACAAGCCAACTAATGGTACTAATTGCAGTAATGGTTTGAAAATTGATGACATGTGGTGGGGTTCTTCGTAATCTGCTAAAAAAAGATGACTCATCCTCATCCATAATGGTAAGCGTAATTGCACGCTGACTAATATGCAATTCTACCGAGTATCCAAAAGCTTCTGCAATGCGGTTTACCGTAGTTCTTACCCTACCAGTATTGGCACCAGCACTCATTAGTAATGTGCCTGTTTTTAACAAGGCCGTACCTAATGTTTCTATTTCTTTTGAATCTGTTTGTACACCTTTCATACCATGGTTTACTTGCACTTAAAAGCTACTACAAATTACTTTTGCTACACTTGTATCTTCTAAACCAACAACAGTTATTACGGCTGTTGCAGTTAGTTTATCATACATTTTTGTACTACTCTTAAGCTTCATATTTAGCGAAAATGAGATAAAAAACAATTGTTATCAGGCTTTGATTACTTGATTATCGGTAATCACAAATTGTTTATAATTGGTAAAAGTAGTGAGATGTATTGTTATAAGCGTAGCAAAAAACGAAAACGGCATCGTTGTTTTTTTTAAATAGCTACCAACGGTTTACAAGTA
>JAAFHG010000522.1 GCA_013297585.1 Chitinophagales bacterium | reverse complement strand
TAAAAAACACAATGTTAGAGATGCAGATAAAGATGCTGCTAACTTAGATACTGCTTTACAAGCAGGACTGTCTATTAATATGTATATGTTTCATGGAGGAACTACGAGAGATTTTATGAATGGTGCTAACTATAAAGGCACCACACCTTACGAGCCACAAATTAGTAGTTACGACTACGATGCCCCTTTAGATGAAGCTGGTAATGCAACACATAAATTCAAGGAGTTTAGAAAAGTAATTGAGAAGTATTTGCCTAAAGGAAAAACCTTGCCACCTGTACCAGCTGCAAAGCCAACAATTGCTATTGAAAGCATTAAATTATCGCAAGCAACCAGTATTTTTAATGTATTACCCAAGTCAGTAATAAATGCTACACCACTCACTTTCGAAGATTTAAACCAAGCTTATGGCTATGTTTTGTACCGAACTACCTTAAATAATGCAACATCAGGTTTATTGAAAATTAAAGACCTTAGAGATTATGGTTTAATATTTTTAAACGGCAAACGTGTTGGTATTTTAGATAGAAGATTAGCCCAAGACAGCATGTATTTAGATGTGCCAAAAGGAAAAGTTACTTTGGATATTTTGGTTGAAAATATGGGGCGAATCAACTTTGGGCCTTACTTATTGCAAAACAAAAAAGGCATTACCGAAAGTGTTGTTTTAGCAGGTAAAGAACTGAAAAGTTGGCAAATGTTTTCTTTGCCATTTAGTAACTTAAAAAATATCCCCTTTAATGGTAGTAAAGCTGTAGAAAATCAACCCGCTATTAAAAAAGGGACGTTCAATATTAGCACTGTTGGCGATACTTATCTAGACTTATCTAAATGGGGTAAAGGTGTTGTATGGATTAATGGCCACAACCTTGGTAAATATTGGAATATTGGCCCACAACAAACAGTGTATGTACCTGTAGAATGGCTAAAGAAAGGTGCTAACGAAATTGTCATTTTCGAATTGCTAAAACCAGAACAAGCAACAATTAATTCAATTGAAAAACCAATACTCAGCACGTTACAATTAACCAATTAATACATGCAATATAATATAAAAAAGCGCTTTGTAGCAATTGGTTTTTTTGTAATGCTTTTTGTACAGGTTAAGGCTCAAACTATCACGTTTACCATCAATATAAAAAACAAAGCACAAACCATACAAAATATTGGTGCATCAGGTGCTTGGTATTCTGAAGCTATTGGTAAATATTGGCCACAGGCCAAAAAAGATAGAATGGCTGAATTATTGTTCAGCAAAGGCTTTGATTCTTTAGGCAACCCTTTAGGTATTGGGTTATCGGCATGGCGTTTTAATATTGGTGGCGGCACTGCAGAACAAGGTGATAGTAGTGGCATTTCTAATCTTGAAAAAAGAGTTGAATGTTTTTTGTCGCCTGATGGTACTTACAACTGGGATAAGCAAAAAGGCTATATGTGGTTTGTAAAAAAAGCAGCGTTGTATGGTGTAGAAAACCTTATCGCCTTTAGTAATACACCACCTGTTCAGTTTACAAAAAGTGGTCTTGGTTTTAACTTATCTAAGAACTTTCAAACCAATTTAAAAGAAAATAAGTACAGCGATTATGCAGGTTTTTTAGCAACAGTTGTGCAGCATTTTCAAAATGAAGGCATACAATTTAATTATGTAAATCCTGTAAATGAACCTCAGTGGGATTGGTCGGGCAAATTTGGACAAATGAGCCAAGAAGGTTCACCTTGGCACAATCAAGATATTTATAAGATTGCGGTTTGCCTTGATAGTGCATTAGCTTCAAAAGGCTTAAACACACAAATTATGTTACCCGAGGCAGGTACTTTAACGGCTTTGTACGAAGGAAAAGATCATGCATCAAAGCAAATTCAAAACTTCTTTTCACCAAGTAGTAAAAACTATTTAGGCGGCTTAAAACATGTATTACCTGCTATTGCTGGCCACAGCTATTTTACAGAATTTGGTGACTCTAATTTGGTAACTGTTCGTAAAAAGTTAAGAGATACGGCCAAGCTTTATGGTATTCCTTTTTGGCAAACTGAATACAGTATGTTGGGTGATGGTTATAAAGACGGAAAAACTGGAATGATTAGTGCCATGGATTGTGCCTTATTTTTGGCAAAAGTTATTCATACAGATTTGGCTGTAGCTAATGCATCTGCTTGGCACTTTTGGAATGCTTGGGAGCCAGGAAATGCGAATGCAGAAACAAGGTATTATTTATTGGCACTAAAAAACAGACTTAATATAGCTGAAAGTGATTTTGCAGTTACCAAAAATTTATGGGCTTTAGGGCATTTTAGTCGCTTTATAAGGCCAGGCATGCAACGTGTAATCACCCAAAGAAGCGATAGATTAAGTGACATTGAAGCTGCTAAAAATGTAATGCTATCTAGCTATACAAATGGCAAGGAAACGGTAATAGTGGTTATAAATTATAGCACTTCATCTAAGGATATTAAATTGAAAATTAAAGGGCACAGAACAAAAAAAATAGTAAAACAGTACACCACAACAACTAAGTTTGGTAACGATATGACGCCTCAACTAATCAATGCGCTTGATAAAATTGTGTTGCAATCACGCTCTATAAATACTTTTTTTATAAAGTAATTACTTCTTAAATTTATATTATTTTAAAATAAAATATGAAAAGCGCTACACTATAACTGTACAAAATGTATAAAGTGGTAGTGTGTTTTATTAAACAGCCCATATTAATGACAAACAATTTTCATAAATCATTCATCGTTCCTTTATCATTGGTGGTACTACTATTTGCATCATGCGGTGCATCAAAAAAAAATGGAC
>JAAFHG010000072.1 GCA_013297585.1 Chitinophagales bacterium | reverse complement strand
TTCAATTTGGTAAAAATAAAATACGCTTAAACTTTACTACTAACCTTGCACATAGCAGAGATGTAAGTATTATCCACAGCCCATTATTGGCAAATGTTAATGATACTATTAACTACACGTACAACAGCTCTATTGGGCAAACAATTGGTACAGGCTTTAACATAAAAGAGAAGTTTGACTTGAATTTTACCGCTACAACAACTTTCTTTATTGCTAAAAATTCTAACCAAGCAAGTTCATCTAGCAATACCAATTACTTTACACAAAACATTACCATAGAACCAACTTATACCTTTAAAGGTGGTTGGGTTTTGGGTACAGATTTAGATTATAACTACACAGGCGGATTGGCCGCAGGCTACAATGCAAGTGTGCCATTGTGGAATGCTAGTTTAAGTAAGTTGCTATTTAAAAATCAAGCGGGTGAATTGAAAATAGCTATTTACGATATCTTAAACCAAAATGTAAGCGTATCAAGAAATGTAACGGCTAACTATGTAGTAGATCAGCAGAGTACTGTTTTGAAACAATATTTCAGCGTAACATTTGCTTACAACTTGCGCAAGTTTGCAGGTGCTGGTCAGCAAATGCCTGCTATGTTTAAAAACATGATGCGTGGCACTAACATGCGCAACATGCCAAGATTTTAAGTCGTAGGTAGTTCAACAAATCCGATGGCTATCGGATTAATTGATAAATAATTATCTCGCAGAATACGCAGCAATCGCAGAATTTTCTGTGTATTCGGTGATTGCTGCGAGCAAAAAATAGGATTAAATAATTCTGACGGACTATCTAATTCTCATAAATCATAAAAAAGGGCGAACTGAAAAGTTTCGCCCTTTTTTATGGTAGTACTAGGTGGTGCACACCGCTTTGCTTATTTTGGGTAATTATTTTATTTAGGTAAACGTTTACATACTGTTCATGCTAGATACTACCACTGCTAAAACACCATTTAATATTTTTAAGAACCTCACTTTTTGGGTATTTATTGCCATTGTGTGCGCTATTATTTTAGGTACTGTAAATGCGCCATTAGCAGTAAAAATGGAAGTATTGGGAAAGCGTTTTATTGACTTAATAAAACTCTTCATTAATCCCATTATTTTTCTAACGATTGTACTCGGCATAAGTGGTATGGGTAACTTAAAAAAAGTGGGTAGAATAGGGGTTAAGTCTTTGGTGTATTTTGAGATAGTTACCACATTTGCTTTGGCTATAGGCATTGTTGTAGCGTATGTATTGCAACCTGGTAAAATAGATAAAACACAAGTACAATTACAAAACCCGTCAAAGTTTACAAAAGCCGCTAGTAAAGGCTTCGATTGGGTGCAATTTTTTCAGTCTAATATTACATTGCAGGTATTACTAGTAGCTATTGTGGTTGGTATTTTACTCAATTATTCAAGGCATAGAAGGCGCGTGGTAGAGAAGCTAAGTGTTGTTTCTAATTATGTTTTTTTGGGATTAAAATATGTGATGTATTTAGCGCCACTAGGCGCGTTTGGTGGCATGGCTTATGCCATAGGCAAATTTGGTTTGCATACATTATTACCATTGGCAAAATTGATGGGCACAATTTATCTTACAATGGCACTGTTTGTATTTGTGGTATTAGGCAGTATTATGCGCTATTTTAAGCTAAGCATTTTTAAGTTTTTAGTGTACATAAAAGAAGAATTATTGCTAGTGCTTGGTACATCATCATCAGAGTCTGCATTGCCATCCATTATGAGCAAATTAGAACAGCTAGGTTGTAGTAAATCTGTTGTAGGATTGGTAGTGCCTACAGGCTATTCTTTTAATTTAGATGGCACATCTATTTACTTGTCTATGGCGGTAATATTTATTGCGCAGCTATACAATGTGCAGCTTAATGCATGGGAAATGCTGAGTATTATTGGTATCTTGATGGTTACATCTAAAGGGGCTGCAGGTGTTACAGGTAGTGGGTTTATCGTACTAGCATCTACTTTAGCAACCCTACACAAAATTCCGATCGAGGGCTTAGCATTTTTATTGGGCGTAGATAAATTTATGAGTGAAGCTAGAGCCATCACAAATATTATCGGCAATGGTGTTGCCACTATTGTTATTGCAAATGTTGAGAAGGAATTTGAGCCTACTGATAAACAGCTTTTAGGTGTTTAATGACTACTGTTTTGCACAAAAAAGGCTGCCTAATTCAGACAGCCTTAATTATAGATTTCAAATCAATAATTATTTATGCAAAAGGCAACTTTACCACCTTAGCTTTTACTAAATTATTACGTATTTCTACAAATATTTCGCTATCAATAGCAGAGAAATTTGTGCTTACATACCCAAGCCCTACAGCCTCGTTTAAGCTAGGTGCTTGTGTACCACTTGTTACTTTACCAATGGTATTGCCTTCGACATCTTTTAATAAATAATCATGACGAGGAATGCCTCTATCTATCATTTCAAAGCCTACCAATTTGCGTGTAATACCAGCTGCTTTTTGTTGTTCTAAAATAGCTTTTGCTGTAAAGTCTTTGGTGAATTTTGTAATCCATCCTAAACCACCCTCAAGTGGTGACGTGGTATCATCAATATCATTGCCATATAAGCAGTAGCCCATTTCTAAACGTAAGGTATCTCTCGCACCAAGGCCAATAGGTTTTACGTTTAGTTCCATCAATTTATCCCAAATAATATTGGCTGCATTGTTAGTGTCTTCAAAGTAAATTTCTACACCACCAGAACCTGTATAACCAGTTGCACTAATAATTACATTACCCACACCTGCAATACTACCACGTACAAATGTGTAGTATTTTAGGTTCATAATATCTACATCGGTAAATGGTTGTAGCAATTTGCAAGCATTTGGTCCTTGAATTGCTAGCAAACAAGTTCTGTCGCTTATGTTGTGCATTTCTACACCTTCTGTATTAAAAGATGAAATCCAGTTCCAATCTTTTTCTATGTTGCTAGCGTTCACAACTAGCATGTAGCTTTTATTTTCTTCTAAGCAATACACAATTAAATCATCTACAATACCGCCTTCAGTGTTAGGTAAGCAACTGTATTGTGCTTTGCCATTTGTAAGCTTACTAGCATCGTTGCTAGTTACACGCTGAATAAGGTCAAGTGCCTTATCGCCTTTTAAAATAAACTCGCCCATGTGGCTCACATCAAACACGCCTACGTTGGTTCTTACGGCAGCGTGTTCATCGTTAATACCTGTGTAACTAATAGGCATATTATAACCAGCAAATGGCGCCATTTTAGCACCAAGGGCAATGTGTTTTTCTATAAAAGGCGTGTTTTTTACCATAAAAAATATTTGTGTTGGCAAATGTAGGTGTTGCAATAAAGTTAAAGGGCAGATTTATTTAGTTGGTAATTCTATTACTAGTAAATAAGAACTATTAATACACAAAAAGGTAATAGCATTGCTGCCATTACCTTTTAATAAAAGATTGTTATTTATAGATTGTTTTCAAAAGAAATTGTTCTGCTAAAATTGATCAGACACAATCATTTTAATCATTTCCAATCATTTGATCAGTGGTCTATTTTCTAGCCAATACGCGTTCTACAGCAGCAATTACATCGGGTGTATCAAGGCCGTATTTAGCCAATAATTGTGCAGGTGTACCACTTTCCCCAAAAGTATCTTTTGTGCCTACATATTCAATAGGTATTGGTAAATGAGACGCTGCCACTTGTGCAATGCTATCCCCTAAACCACCTAAAATATTGTGTTCTTCTACAGTAACCGCGCATTTGGTTTTGCTAATAGATTTTAAAATCGCTTCTGTATCTAGTGGTTTAATAGTGTGGATATTAATTACCTCAACACTAATACCTCTTTCTTCCAAAGTTTTCGCTGCTTCAATAGCTTTCCAAACCATTAAGCCTGTAGCAAAAATGGTGACATCAGTACCTTCTGTTAATTGTTGTGCTTTACCAATTACAAAATCGCTACCATCTACAGCTGTAAAGTTTGGCCATTTAGGGCGGCTAAAACGCAGGTAAACAGGGCCTTCGTAAGAAGCAATCGCTTTTGTAGCAGCTTTGGTTTGGTTAAAATCGCAACCTACAATCACCGTCATGCCAGGTAGCATTTTCATTAAGCCAATATCTTCTAAAATTTGGTGTGTAGCGCCATCTTCACCAAGTGTTAAACCAGCATGAGAAGCACAAATTTTTACATTTTTATCGCTATAAGCTACGCTTTGACGAATTTGATCGTACACACGACCAGTACTAAAATTGGCAAAAGTAGTAGTATAAGGAATTTTACCACCAATAGCTAAACCTGCTGCAATACCAATCATATTGGCTTCGGCGATACCTACTTGTACAAAGCGCTCAGGCATATCTTTTATATACGGCCCAAGCTTAAAAGAGCCAGCCAAATCGGCTGTTAATACTACCACATTTGGGTTTTCTTTAGCTATTTCATAAATGCCTTCGCCAAAACCAGCACGTAGTTCTTTCTCATTTTGTACTACAATATCTTTTGCTTTCATGTGTGTTGTGTTTTTATGTGTTTTTGTAATCGGTTGCTTTTTTGTAAAAGTGTGGCAATTTAATTAAAAATTAGTTTGGTAAGCGTTTAATACTATAAAATGATTGATATGTGTACAATATACCTATTAGCAAATATGATTGCTAATGGTCAATTCTGTTAAGGGTTTTAACATGTTAACATTGCGGTAATATAGGCTTAACAATTCGGTAATAGTGGGCTTCAATATTTGCAGCACCAAAAAATATAGTTGTGAAGAAAATTGTTGCCTTACTCTCTTTAGTTTTAATTGTTTCTACAGCCATTGCGCAAAAAGCAAAAATTTCGGGTAAAATCACAAATACTCGTAATGAAAGCTTGGCGGGCGTAATTGTAAAAGCTGGTAATGCTACTACACAAACTAATGTAGATGGTCAGTTTACTATTAGTGTAGATGCCAACAAGAATGTAACTATCACTTTTAGTTATGTTGGTTATCAACTTAAAACTATTAGTGACCTTAACGTAAAAGCAAATTCAGAAGAAATTATTAGTGTATTGCTAGAAGATAATGGCAAAAAGCTAGATGAGGTAATTGTAAAATCATCTAACAAGGCTGGTGCAAAAGGCGAAACTGTTAATGCTTTAATAGCGTTTCAAAAAAATACAAATACAGTTGCTTCAGTTATCTCTGCAGAGGCAATAAGACGTTCCCCCGATAGAAATACAGGTGAAGTTTTAAAACGTACACCAGGTGCTAGTATTCAAGATGGAAAATTTTTAATTGTACGTGGCTTAGCCGATAGATACAATGCTGCCATGTTAAACGGTGTATTATTATCTAGTACAGAGCCAGATAGAAAGGCGTTTTCTTTCGATTTGATTCCTGCAAATATGATAGATAATATTATCATTAATAAAGCATTTGTGCCAGAATTACCAGGTGAGTGGGCCGGTGGTTTGGTGCAGGTAAATACAAGAGATATTCCTTCAAAAAACTTCTTCAATATTCAACTTGGTACGGGTGTAAATACGCAAGCACACTTTAAAGACTATTACGCTGCAAAAGGCGGCAAAACAGATTGGTTGGGTATAGATGATGGTACAAGAGGTTTGCCATCAAGCTACACCACAAAATCTAAATTCGATGCATTAGCGGTAAACGATAAAATAACTATTGCTAAGCAATTGCAAAATGTTTGGAGCGTTGATAAAACAAATGCACCATTAAATGCCCAAATGCAAATGAGCGGTGGTTTTGCTGCAAAACTTAAAGGTCAGTCGCAAATTGGTGGTATTTTAGGTATTACATATAATAGCACTAGCCGTTTTAATCAAAACACAAACAACGAGAATAATTTTAACTTTAATGGTACTACCGATAGAAACTTTGCTTATAACGAAAACAGATATGCACAAGATGTTTTGTGGGGCGCTGTAGGTGCTTTTGGTTACCAAATTAACAACAAGAATAAAATATCTGTAAAAAGTATTTTTAATGTAAGTACTACAGATTACGCTACTGTAAGAACAGGTGTTGAAGATTTTGCTAACTCAATTTTAGATAGTGTTAAATCATCTGAAATAGCGTTTAAGCAAAATATTTTATGGAATACTCAGGTTACAGGTGAACATAGTATTAATACTAAACTAAAACTAAAATGGTATGGTTCATTTAATGTTTTAGATAATTATATACCAGACCAAAGACGTATAACTTACAATAAAGACAATACAAGTGCTGCTAATCCTTATCGATTATTAATTAGTAATACTTTATCTCAAGTATCAGGCAACAGGTTTTTTCAAAATCTAAACGATTACACTTACACTGCAGGTGGTGATGTTGCTTATGGCTATAAAATGTTTGGATATAGCCAAACGTTAAAAGTAGGTTATATGTTTCAAGTAAAAGATAGATTATTTGATGCAAAACCATTTGCTATTTATTTGCCAAAAGACAATGCTGCTTTACGTTTACAAGGTCCAGAAACCGTATTTAGCGCAGCCAATTTTGGTGATGGTTCTCCAGCAAGTAATTTATTTTCGTTCGATCTTATTGAGAGTGTTATATATAGGTACATGGCTAACACCATTTTAAATGCTGGTTTTATTCAGTTTGATAACCAAGTGGCTGAGAAATTAAGAGTAGTTTGGGGCTTACGTGTAGAAAACTACGATCAATTGGTTGGTAGTGTAAATAAAAATGACACAAGACACTCCTATTCAGAAGTAAGAGATTTTTTACCGGGTATAAATGCTACTTACAAGTTAAACACAACTACCAATATTCGTTTATCAGCTTCGCAAACGGTAGTTCGTCCAGAACTTCGTGAGTTAGCTTCTTTTCAGTTTTTCGATTTTGATTTAAATGCTTCTATACAAGGTAATCCTGGATTAAAGCGCACTAAAATTACAAATGTTGATGTGCGTTACGAATTGTACCCTAATGCTGGCGAAGTAATTACAGTGGGTGCTTTTTACAAGCATTTTGAAAAACCAATTGAAGCGGTATTTAGTCCATTAGGTGGCGGTTCTTTCGGTTATGAAAATCCGCCAACTGCAAATGCTTATGGTGCAGAGTTAGAGTTGAGGAAGAAGTTAGATTTTTCTACAGCACTCAAAAACTTTACTATTCAGGCAAACTTAGCTTACATATATAGTAGGGTTAAAGATGATGCTTTGCAATTAGATAGACCATTACAAGGTCAATCACCTTATATCATCAACTTGGCACTCATGTACGACTTGCCAAAAGCTGGTTTAACTACCACTTTATTATTCAATCAAATAGGTAAGCGTATTGCATTTGTTGGCAATGTAGATTCCATTACAAAAGTTTACTCGCCAGATGTTTACGAAGCTTCACGCCCAGTATTAGACTTTCAAATAACTAAAAAAATTATTAAAAATAAAGCTGAATTACGTTTAAATATTTCTGATATATTAAACAAGCGATTGTATTTCTACCAAAATAACGATGGCAATACATCATTTCAAAAAACCACCGATACACAACGTTTTACAAGACAATTTGGTACGTCTTTCAGTTTAACATTCGGCTATACATTATAATTAACTTCTAATAAATACAATTACTTAAATCAAAACACAATAATGAAAAAGTTTCTTTTTTACACATTAGCTCTAGTAACACTAAGCGTTGTGGGCTGTAGAAAAATTGAAGAAGATGGTCAGATTATTTATGTAAATACAGGTGGCGGTACAACTACTGGCCAAACTATTACACTTTCTGGTCGTATTACACAAGACACTGTATTACGTGAAGGTAACACTTACATCTTGAAAGGTCTAGTTTATATAGCTAATAACGCTAAAATGACTGTTCAGCCAGGTGTAACAATAAAGGGTAGCTTTCAAGGGGCGGATGTTGCGGCATTAATTATAGCACGTGGTTCTAAAATTATTGCAGATGGTACCGTAGATAAACCAATTGTATTTACTTCAAACTCGCCTACACCACGTTCAGGTGACTGGGGTGGTTTGGTAATTTGTGGTAAAGCTTCTGTAAATACTACTTTTACTGCTACTTATGCTAATAATCCTACTGCGGTTGTTGGTCAAGGTGTTTATCAGGTAGAAGGCGGTGTTGATAATTCTTATGCTGATGGTCTTGCAGGTGGTGGTACAACACCAGATAATGCAGATAGTTCAGGTGTATTGCGCTATGTACGTATTGAATATGCTGGTTATGCTTATCAGCCTGATAAAGAAATTAACAGTTTAACATTAGCAGGTGTAGGTAGCAAAACTTTAATAGATTATGTACAAGTTACATATGCCAAAGACGATGCTTTTGAGTGGTTTGGCGGCACAGTAAATGCTAAGCACTTAATAGCTTACAAAACACAAGACGATGATTTTGATACAGATAATGGCTTTAGTGGTAATGTACAGTTTGGTTTAATTATTCGTGATTCATTGGTTGCAGATATTTCTAGATCTGAGTCTTTTGAAAGTGATAATAACTCAAGTGGTAGTACAGCATCACCTAAAACTTCTGCCGTATTCTCTAATATCACTTCTATCGGGCCACGTGCAACTTTAAACAATATTGGTAATAGTCTATATTTAGCTGGTGCGCAAATAAGAAGAAATTCAGCTTTATCAATTTATAATTCAGTGTTTTTAGGCTGGCCAACAGGTATTTTAATTGATGCAGGTACAGGTACACCTACTGATAAGAATATTGATGATAGCACCTTACATATAAGATACACTACTATTGCAGGTTGTGCAACTGCGGTTAACTACACTGCAAGTTCATCTGCACCTACAGGTTCTACTGCAACAAGTATTAATGCGTGGTTTACTAATCCTTATTTTGGTAATACTATTATTACAAACGTAAGTGATGCCAAATTAATTCAACCATTTAACTATTCTGTACCAGACCCAACACCTTTTGGTGGTAGCAGTGGTTATCAGCCAATAATTGCACAAGGTAATTTTACCAATGCTAAAGTAGCAAATAGCTTTTTTAAAGTAGTTACATTTAGAGGTGCTATAGCACCAGCTGGAGAAGACCAAACTTGGTGGAAAGGTTGGACTAAATTTACCAACGAATAAACTAATTGATATTAAACAACAATGCCCAATTTTTAAAGTGGGCATTGTTGTTTAATGCTTTTAACTAAAATTTTATACCTACACCACCAAACTACCTACCGCTTGACTCAAAAAATTAGGCAATTGATGCGAATAAGTATAGCGTATTTTATCAGGATCTTGTAGTTGTTCCACCATGCTTTGCCACTTTGCAAAGCCATGTTCAGCTATTACCACTTGCTTTTTTTCTTCGCTTTGCAAATGCATCAGCATACCTGTTACATTCGCCTCAGGATGAAATTGTGTACCCATAAAATGCTCGTTAAAGCGCACAGCCATAATGGCTCTATCATATGGTACGTGTGGGCGTTCTTTTTCTATGGTTATTGTTTTGCCCCCATTTTTTAGCTGCTCGTAGTTAGGCGCTTTTTACTTGGCAAATTTACCCAGTTAAAACCATCCCTAGCTATTAACGCTTCAGCATCTTCTGGCCCCCAACTGTCTGGCCCGTAATTAGGAAAATCAACTGCTGGTCGTGATTCCCAAGTTTCTAAAATTGGAGTAATTATTTCCCAAGCTTGCTCTACCTGATCATTTCGCATAAACAATGCAGGGTTACCTTCCATTACATCCAACAACAAGGTTTCGTAAGCTTCTGGTTCATGGTCATTTTCGTAAGCATCATTATAGCTAAAAATCATGTCAACAGGATTTAATTCCATAGCTTGACCTGGCTTTTTAGCCTGAAAACGCAAACGAATATCCATCTCTGGTTGTATGCTTATGGTTAAGCGATTGTTACGCCATGTTTCAGTAGATTCAGGTGGAAATGCGTAGTTAGGTGCATCCTTAAACTGAATAGTAATAACCGTACTTTTTTGATGTAAATATTTACCAGTACGCACATAAAAAGGTACATTTTGCCAGCGCCAATTATCTATGTAAAACTTAGCCGCAGCAAAGGTTTCGGTATTTGATTTTGGGTTTACATTTTTTTCTTGCCTATACCCTACAACTTCTTTACCCTTCATCCAACCTTCACTATACTGACCACGTACTGCCACAGAATGTACATCTTCTGGTAAAATACGTCTGATAGCGTTTAATACGTCTACTTTTTTGTTACGGATTTCATTGGCTTCAAAGCTTACAGGTACTTCCATAGCCACCATGCATAGCAACTGCAATACGTGGTTTTGTAACATGTCTCTTAATGCGCCAGATTGGTCGTAGTAGCCACCACGGCCTTCTACACCTACCGTTTCAGCCATCGTAATTTGTACATGCTCAATGTAATTTCTGTTCCAGATGGGTTCAAATAATACATTAGCAAACCGAAGTGCTAGTATGTTTTGTACAGTTTCTTTACCAAGGTAATGGTCTATGCGATAAATCTGCTCTTCAGCAAACATGCTAGTTAACAAAGCATTCAATTCTTTGGCGCTAGCTAAGTCGTGACCAAATGGTTTTTCAACCACAATACGTACCGTTGCCTTTTCGCTACACAGGTTTAGTTTGTGTAAGTTGGTAGCAATGCCAGGCACCAATTGTGGCGCAACGCTCATGTAAAATATCACACTTGGATGTTCGCCCCATTCTTGCTCTTTCGCTTCTACAATTTGTGTAATTTTTTGGTAGCCAGCTTCATCTTCACCATCCATTTGCAAGTATTGCAAGCTGGCAGAAAAAGTATCCCAATTAGTAGCCACATCATTTCTTCTAGAAAAACTTTTAATGCCTTCTAGTAAATGTGCTCTGTACTTTTCATCAGAATATTCACTACGGCCAATACCAACCACTGTGAACTTCTCAGGCATGTATTGATCGATGAATAAATTGTATAAAGCTGGTGTAAGCTTGCGCAAATTTAAATCGCCACTACCGCCAAATATAAATATCACTGACGCTGATGGTCTTTTAATTAATGATGCCATAATCGTTTGTTTGTAAAGTATTACCACAAAGACACAGTAGGCACAGAGATGGCTGAAATTAATGCCGCTTTATGTCTTTGTGCCTAATGTGGTGAAATTGTTATTTTATTGCGCAGTTGATGAAAACCATTGTGTATGGAAAACACCTTCTACATCAATACGCTTGTAAGTATGAGCACCAAAGAAATCTCTTTGAGATTGTGTTAAGTTCAATGGCAATCTTTCGGTAATAAATGCATCAAAATAACCTAATGCATTACCTAAACCCATTGAAGGTATACCAGCAATAGTTGCAGATAATACCGTGCTTCTTAAACCTGTTACTTTGTTTTTAACCAATTCTACAATTTCTGGTGCTAAAAGAATGTTGCTAATACTAGGGTTGTTGTTACATACATTGTAGAACACACCTAACATGGAAGAACGAATAATACAACCAGCTCTCCAAACTTTCACGGCATCTTGCAATGGAATTTCCATATCTAATTCTACAGATGCTTTTTGTAACATAGCTAAACCTTGTGCATAGCAAATGATGATAGAACTGTATAAAGCATCGTGTACTTGTTGTACTAAAACTGCTTTATCGGTAGGAATAGTATGGTCTAAAGCTTCGTATAATTTTGATGCTGCAACACGTTCCGTTTTTAAGCCAGAAATATTACGCATACTCACTGCCGCATCAATTACAGGTATCGCTACACCCATATCCATAGCGCTTTGAGACGTCCATTTACCAGTACCCTTGCTACCAGCAACATCTAGTATTTTATCTACTAGCTCGCCTTCGCCTTTATCATCTTTTTGCAAGAAAACATCGGCTGTAATTTCCATCAAGAAAGACTGTAAATCGCCTTGGTTCCATTTATTAAATATGTCGTGTAACTCAGCATTGGTAAATTGTTTGCCACGTTTTAGTACATCGTACACCTCGGCTAATATTTGCATGATAGCATACTCAATACCATTGTGTACCATTTTCACGTAGTGACCAGCAGCGCCTTTACCCATATAATCTACACATGGTTCGCCATCAGCTTTAGCAGCAATGGCTTTTAATACTGGTGCTACATTTTCATAAGCACTTCTATCGCCACC
>JAAFHG010000413.1 GCA_013297585.1 Chitinophagales bacterium | reverse complement strand
TTATCAGGCCAAGCAATACATTTACCTAAAAGTAAAAGATAGCGGTATTGGTATTTCCAAAGAATCTATTGCACATTTATTTGAGCGCTACTACAAAATTAACGATACGCATTTAGGCTCTGGCATAGGCTTAGCTTTTGTAAAAAGCCTCGCAAACTTGCACAAAAGTCATATACATGTATACAGTGAAAGTAAAAAAGGTACCGAAATAATAATAGGTATTCCAGTGAGTAAAGACGACTATTTGGTAGAAGAAAAATGGGTACAGCAAGCCAATGCTACTGGCGAAGTAAGCCTAGAAAGCATTGTAGATAAATACTATTCGACAGAGTACACCACCCCTTTACAAGTAACAAATACAACTATTAACAATGCCACATTGCCACACATTTTATTGGTAGAAGACAATGAAGAATTAAGTACATTTTTAACTAATACGCTTGCCCCCAATTACCACATTGCCCTAGCACGAAACGGCATTGAAGGAATGGAAATGGTAACAAGTATAATACCCGATATTATTATTAGCGATGTAATGATGCCGCAGATGGATGGTATTGAATTTTGCAAACGCGTAAAAGAAAATAACACTACTAGCCATATACCACTTATAATGTTAACTGCAAAAGATGCTGCCGAAGCAAGGCTTGAAGGTGTGTCATCGGGTGCGGATTATTATTTTGCCAAGCCTTTAAGTATGCACCTATTGCAACTAACACTGAAAAATATTTTACAGCAAAAACAAAAATTAAAAGTTCGCTACCAAAACGACCAATACGCAGAAGCAAAAGACTTGGTACACTCAAACGCTGATAAACAATTTTTAGAAGAACTTATAAGCATTATTGAAGCGCACTTAACCAATGCAGAAATGGATGTAGAATACATTTGTATGCAAATAGGGATGAGTAAAACTAAATTATACCAAAAAATAAAGAAATTAACCGACCAATCTATTGGTGAATTTATAAGAACAGTGCGCTTTAAAAAAGCAGCACAATTAATGACAACAGAAAACATACCATTATCGGAAGTAATGTATTTGGTAGGTATTCAAACACAATCTTATTTTACAAAAGCCTTTAAAAATGAATTTGGCAAAACACCTACTCAGTTTTTAAGAGATTTAAAAAAATAAGTAATCTATTCTATCTAAATTACAAGACCTCCCATTATTGCCCAATACTTACAAATTATTATAAAGTTGTTTAAAATTATTTTAACCGCAATGAGCGCAAAGCTTTTCGCAAAGACGTTTGCAAACTCTGCGTTTTTCACTTTCTGCTTCTCTGCGGTTAAGGATATAATTTGTTGATTTTAAATAAACTAAATTCTAAACAACTTCTATAAATAGTTTTCTTAAAACAAATAAACGATAGGCTTTTTTTACCGTAACCCTAAGTGAAAAACAAAGTGCTTGCAAAAAGCTTAACACTGGTTTTGATTAAACTAACGTAAAACTGATACCAAATAATACAGGCCGAAACGTACAAGGTATTCTATAATAAATTATAAGCTTACACAATAATATTGCGTTAATTACGCTAATGAATAGTATTTGAAAAACCGATTGCTTACTTATTACGACATAATAGTAACATGCGTAGCTATTTTTTAATATTAATTTGTTATAGTTATTTTGCCAATAACAATAATACTATTAAGCAATCTGAACAACCCAAGAAAAAAGTAATTGTTCAAAAACAAGTAACCACTAAAAAGCCTTCGCTATTTACCACACTTATACAAAGTATTACTAAGCCAAAAGCTAAGCCCTACATTGGTATACCTAAAAAGTACAAAGTACCCATACGCTATAAAAAATATACAATGGCAGTAGGCGAAGGCTTATGGCAAGTTGCAACCAAAGAACGTATAGAACTAAAATATATGAAAGAATGGATGCAACTAGTGGTTAAAAAAAATAAACTACACATTAAAGATAGCAACAATGACTATGTATTACGTGCCAGTGAAAAAATATGGATACCACGCTAGTTTTATAACATATATAATGGCTTTAGGCACGTACTAGCAATGTTCAACGGTAATTGAATATTAAAAAATATAAATACATTGAACTCTAGCTGAATATTTTTACCGAGAAAGCAACTCATTTGCTTACCACTACATCAAAAAACTATAAAAGTGCTCTTATCGATGCTCTGCCAATATTAATAGTTCGTGTTTCGCCGGGCTTTCTGCCCTCGTAGCTAAAACTTATTTCTAGGTTATTAATTAAGCGTTTGGTAAACTCAATATTCCACAAATAGTTTTTACCAGGTAGCAATCCATCCAACATGATATAACTTACAGTTGTATTAGTAGCACCTGTGTACGAAATATTACTGTAAGTAAATTTGGCAGTAAGACTTGTATTTTGCACAGCGTTGTATTTGCCTTCTATATTAAGTGAATGTGTAACAGATTTTTCGCCGCCATATAAAATACTATTCGTTTTTTGCGCATATTGATAGCTTGTTTGCACTCGATATTTTGTGCCATTGATGTAAGTAAATTTCGGCTCGCTACTCAATGTATTTAACGCATAGTTTCTATTGTTAAAATTGGGTGTGAGCAAATTATTGCTACCTACTTTTTGTAGTATTTCAAATGTGTAACTACGTTTAATATTTACCCTACCTCTAAATGTCCACTCGTTTAGTTGACGGCTTTCAAAACCATACGTCAGTAGACTTTTAGAAAAATTAGAGACATTGCTTACATCAACACCCCAGCTACTACTAAAACGATTGAAAGACAAGGTATTACTTATCACTTGCGATAAACTAATTAAAGCCGTATCCGCAATTTTTCCTGTAAATGGATTGAACTCCGGATTGCCTTGCGCCAATATTTTTTTACCAGTTTGCAAGGCAGATTGTATACTAAACCTTGTAATAATATTTTTAAATCGCTTATTCTTTATACTGTTAGCCAAAGCGCTCGGGCTAAGCAATAAGCTATAATTAAACTGTGTATAATTGGCTTTTACAAATACATTGGTTGGTGTAAATATGCGTATAAACTTAGCCTGATCTTGAAACTGCGCAAGCTCAAATTCATTCAATTGTTGAATACCATCAGCATTATAATCGTTCCAAGTGTATTGCCCTCTACCTGGTTGCACTTCTATGTAAGAGAAGTCTTTTTTCTGTTCTTGCCCCGCACCAATTTCGTATAAAGCATTACCAGTTACAAAGCCGTTCCATTCGTTTATCACATATTCTACCCTACCAAGTAAGCTATTATCTGCCTTCAAATTGGTTATTTTTTCATTTACCACTTGCAATTGTCTGTAAGTAATATTACCTCTTACTTGGTGCTTTTTGTTTTGTAACAATTCTACCAGCAAATTGTAATTATGGCTCCTATCGGTAGATAATAAGGTTTGGTTGTAGGGTAATTTATTACTGCGCGTATTGTACGAAATTATCCAACGATTATCTTTTTGCTGATTACTT
>JAAFHG010000435.1 GCA_013297585.1 Chitinophagales bacterium | reverse complement strand
TACAACATATCAGTAATATCAGCAACGTAATGCACTTTTTAACAGATGGTAAAGGAAGTAAAGGAAACATTATTTCATTACGTAAGTCAGAAGTGAATAAAATGTTGGGTAAGGTAGATGAAATGGGCGAAGGCGGTGGAATGATAATGAGCGAACCATTTATTGTTGGTGAAACCATTAAAATTATTGATGGACCATTCAACGACTTTAATGGAACTGTGGAAGAAGTATACGACGAAAAGAAAAAATTAAAAGTACAAGTAAAGATTTTTGGAAGAGCAACGCCTGTAGAATTAAACTACATGCAAGTAGAAAAAGTAAATTAATACAAAGCATATTTATCTATAAAACGCCACTCAAATTTGAGTGGCGTTTGTGTTTATGTGAGTGTTTACCTGCTTTTATCTTACACTAAAACCAAGTTTATATCTTATTAAAACTTAGAAGTTTTCATCGATAATATTTCAATTAAAACATAATGCCCTTATTTGAGATTAACAAAAGATAGTTTGCATAAAAAAGCTGCCTCTTATACAAAGGCAGCTTAAGTCTATTTAAATTATTCAACCCTAATTTTTTTCAATGGCAATGGTAGCCTTTGTTGAATTATTGGTGCTTATTTCAATTGTATAAATACCTGCGGCTACATTAGTATACAGGTTTAGTACATGTGTTTTAATCAACCCATCATGCAATATCACAAAGCTTTTAATTAATTTACCATCACTTGCAAGCAATCGTATATTGTATTTTCCTTTTGGCTGGTTGTTAAACCCTAGCTGTATTGTGTTGCCTTGGATTGGATTTGGAGCCACCGTAAAACTAGCAGCTGTTATTGGCAAACCTTTTTTTACAAATGTGAGCCTAAATCTATTTTTGTCTTTACTTAATGTATTAGCATCTGTTTTAAACGGATAAGCAATTTCATTGGCAGTTAAATCAATACTTGTGGATGTTTTTAAGTACGCATCCAGTAAGTAGCAAGTATATTGAGCACCTGAAAAGTTGGTTGGATTAAAATGCAATTCATATGAAGTATTATCATTTAGATTTTGAAGATTGTATTGAACAATAGATGCTTCTTGTATTGCATTTCTTGCATCCACTACCCAATTGGCTTCATTGTTATAAATACCAAAGTTCTCTCCATTTGTATTGGTCATTTTTTTGGCATCTAAACCATCTACTTCATTTAGGTATGCATTATTAAATGCCACCACATTGCCATCAACTAATTTGGAATTTTGCTGATTTATTCTAAATAAGTTGGCTTTAATTTTACTAATGTTGTTTAAAGGCCTAAATACTTGTTGCCCAGTACCCGGAGTTTTAGCATTTTCTACCAAAGTGATGGTTCCTGCAGTTCCGTTTGCAGTAACAACAAAACCCTGCCCTGATTCAATTAATGTGTTGCGTCTAAATGGATCAGCCCCAGTTACGGCTGTACCATAACTGCCTGGCAAAAATGGCTTGTAATCATTCAATGGATTAAATGTTTGATAGGCGCCTAATACGCTGGAGCTACCTGCTTTTGGATCCCAAATATAGAAAGTACTTGAAACGCCACCGGTTCTAGTCAAGCCAGTAAAATCAATTGCTGAAGCATACAAATTACCAACAGGCTCAAATTTTCCTGCTCCTACATTTATTGCTTCACTGTTTAAATCTCCTTGGTATAAAATACCTTTTGTACGTAATGTTGTTGGAACCAATGAACTAACACTGGTAGAGGGAGTTACACTTCTATCGCCCCTGATATAAATAAAGTAGCTTTTGTTGGTTTGTAAAGTGCCGGTATTGGTAGCTGTAATATACTCCCACCTTTGCATACTACTATTGTATTGTTGCATGCTACCACTAGTTGTAAAATAATCAAAACCTGCAGCATATAAAGCCGCTGTAGTAGAAAAGTTACTGGTAATAACTGTACCATATCCACTAATACCATTTATTGTTGGCAGTTGATTTTCTTGCCAAGCATTTTGAATGGTTTGTGTACTTTTTGTTGGTACTGAAAGTAAACGCCAAGCCCTTTTGGTATTTGCTGGTATATATCTTTCAACTGTTACATCGCCAATTATATAATTACCACTTGTTGCTCCTTTGTGTACCCTTGCAGTTCCATTTATGTTTGACTGTAGCGTTAAATTTCCATTTGATATTAACACTGCACCATTGCTAACCGTAACGGTACCAAAACCATTATTGGTGTTTCCTGCAGTTACATTAACTGCTGTTGCAAGTGTAGTGGTACCACTATTTACTGTTATATTTTTTAAGGTATTAGCCCCATTGGTTAACCTAATATTGGTACTGCCATTAGTTATGATACTTGAATTAATATTGGTACTCAATGTTCCTAAACCACTAATAAGGCCATTAACAGTTAATTCATTATTACCAACAGTTAGTGTTGTGCCACTTGCTAGTGTTAAATTGCCAATGGTGGTATTTGCATTTAATATTGGTTTATTTGTTACATTACCTATAATAACATTGGCTCCACTTACTGGCACTACGCCGCAATCCCAATTTGTGGCAACATTCCAATTGGAGTTGGTTGTACCCACCCAAGTATTTGGCTGGCAAGCAGATTTAAAACTTACTGAAATAGTATGTGGTATGGTGATGGCATTGAATGTATAACTAGCTATAGCACCCTGTGATATGCCATCTACTAAAACAGCATCAACTACGTAACCACTATTTGGTGTAAACGTATATACCTGATTGGTTCCACAGTTTATAGCGGTATTTCCATTAGGGGTAATACTACCATTTAATCCTGCGCTTGAAACTACATCAATTGTTTTTACGGTAATTACTTTGCTTGCTGTAACCGGACATCTACCAGTGCTTGAAGCAGTTACTGTATAGGTTCTATTTTCAGTTACCGTTGTATTTACAACATTTCCTGTTGACACATTTAAACCATTTACTGGCAGCCAAGAGTAGGTTGTAACGCTATTAGCCAACGTAAATCGAACATTGTTTCTTGCAGCATAACTATAAGTTGGGATGCCGCTATACGTATCAATGGTAGCTGCATTTACATTATCTACCCTGTATAAAAGAGTGCTCACATTATTGGTGGTACCATAAAAAGCAGTATTACCTGATGACCCAGCGTTATTATTAGAATAGGTTACTTCAATTAATAGATTACTATTTCCATCCCATGTATAATTACTCGTAAATGGTATACTATTCCAACCAACAGCTGACAATGTGTAATTGCCTGATGGCCGTACAATTGTCCAACCTGTATTTATAAAACTTGATAAAGCTGTTAAAGTAGTAGGTTGT
>JAAFHG010000420.1 GCA_013297585.1 Chitinophagales bacterium | reverse complement strand
AGGCTACTTTTAGTATTTGGGATAGCAAAGCCGACCTGAAAAACTTTGCTTACAACTTGCACCAACATAAAGATGTTATAAGAAAAACCCACAAAGAAAACTGGTATAGTGAAGATATGTTTACACGTTTTGTACCCATTGCCTGTTATGGAACTATTAACGGATGCAATCCTTTGGCAGGAAAACTGTAATTTGCGTGTAATAATGTATTAGAATGATAAAAGTGCTTTTATGTCTGTAATAGAAATTGACAATAAAATTTTGAATGATATAGTTTCTGAAGTAAAGAAATTAGATGAAGTAGAACAAAGTGTGTTACTTACTAAGCTTAGGGTAAAGCGTTTGGCTAGTAAAAAAAATAGTATAGTTGCTAACTACGATGCAACTAAAATTGCTGCACCTACAATGGCACAAATTGATAAGTGGAAGCATGAAGCAAGAAAATTAAATACCAATGCGAAGTAATCGTTACGTATTTGATAACAATATTTGGATTAGCTACTTCATTACTAACCAACAGCATAAAATTATTAATACTATAGATGCTTACGAAATTGAAGTATTTACTTGTGATGAATTGATAAAAGAATTTGAAACTGTTTTAAAGTATCCGTATCTCAAAAAATTTAGCATCGATGTAAAGAAATCTATAAAGATATTAAAAGCAATTACTACCAATTTCAAACTTGTTTACCCGATTAAAAACTATGTGCCAGATGATAAGGATGACAATTATGTTGTGGCACTGGCTTTACAAACAAATGCTGGATTTGTAACAAGTGGCGACAAGCATATTTTATCGCAAAAAGAAATACTTCAAAAGAAATTTACCAAGCTTAAAATTATTACCAAAGCAGAATTTGAAAAGAAATTCTATGTATAGCGTTTTCGATTGCTGTACAAAACTGTAAATTGCCGCCACTATCATGCATCACTGCACTACCATATCGTTTTTAACTGCCCATTTTGCTTGGATGTACCGTGGCTTAAACTCTATGCCCGATTACTGACGAGCCATTCAGTTTGTAGTTTGGGGTTTGTAGTTTATTAGTTTAATCACTTATGGCTTGACATTCACCATTGACTATTCACTCCCGATAGCTATCGGGATCACTTTTTCACCTTTTACATGTCATATTTTATGTCACAGATATCTGTTACCTCAGAAGTAGGTACACTTAAACGTTTATTAGTACACAGCCCAGATAGTGGCTTAGGAAAAGTAGTGCCATCAAAAGCACAAGATTGGTTGTTTGAAGATATTGTACATCTTGAAACCATTCGTAAAAATGAGTATGATTATTACACCAAAATATTACTCTATTTTCTTGATCCAGAAAAGATAAAGGGTAAGTTGGCTGAAATAGACAGTGAAGCCAACGACCGAGCTTTTTACAAGCCCGAAAATGACCAGTTTTTTAAAAGTGATAAAGTAATAGAATTACAGTGGCTATTGGCTGAAATTTTAGATGATGCCAACATTAAAACTGAGTTAGTTTCGTCTGTTTGCGCCATTGAAGGTTGTACCTATGCTATTCAAAAAGCATTGTTACAATATTCTGCCAAAGAATTGGCCAAAACCTTTGTATCAGGCACTTCTAGCGAAAAGCAATTGCTATTTCCACCAATACCAAATTTTATTTTTACAAGAGACATTGGCATCACTATTAATAATTATGTACTACTAAATAAGCCCGCCAAAAAAGCACGTACAAGAGAAGCATTGTTGGCAAAATATATCTTCTTTAACCACCCATTATTTGCAGATTATAAGGATAATATTATAGAGCTAAGCGATAGCCAATACAGCTTTTTATTACCTAAAGAAGATGACGATAAAAAAGTAACTTTAGAAGGCGGAGATATAATGGTGGTAAGCGATAAACATTTGTTAGTTGGTGTGAGTGAACGTACCACATCTGAAGCGGCGGTAAAAATTACCAATACGATGTTTGATATGGGTATTGTAGAGAAAGTAACCATCGTTAAAATTCCTAAAAAACGAGATTATATGCACATTGACACGGTGTTTACGCAGGTAAAACGCAATGTGTGGGTAATGTTGGGTAATTTCTCTCGTAAAGCTGTAAAGCATGAAGATGAAAATGCCATTGAACGCATTTTAGAAATTAAGAAAGAAGAGAAGATTAAGATATTACAGTTTCATAAAAAATGCCCTGATAACCCCATCAGTTTTGATAGCTTGGAAGATTTGCTGGTAGATATTAGCAAGACAGATTTGCAATGTGAGGAAGAAGTAAAAATCATCTTTAGTGGTAACAATGAGTTTCCCTACAGCGCAAGAGAGCAATGGACAGACAGTTGCAATTTATTGGCATTAAAAGAAGGTGTTGTATTGGGTTATGATAGAAATGATAAAACCACACAAGCCTTTAGAGACAATGGCTTTAGTGTTATTAATGCCAAAGATTTAATTGCCCAATTGGAAGCAGGCACAATTGATGTAAATACCATCACAGATACCGTTATTCTCATGCCTTCGGCAGAATTATCAAGAGCAAGAGGTGGTTTTCATTGTATGAGTATGCCTTTGTTGAGGGAAGGATTGTGAGTTAAAAGTCGATAGTCCACGGTCCATCGTCCATGGTCTATGGTCTGTAGTTCATCAACTTTTTTCAAGGTCTATTTTAAATCATTTAATCACAATTTCATGACTTCTCATCTCTTAATGATACGCCCTGTGCAATTTGCTTATAACGCTGAAACGGCTGTGAATAATAGCTTTCAGGTAGCAAGTAATGATGCATCGGTACAAGAAAAAGCCTTGCAAGAGTTTGATGGCTTTGTGGCCAAATTACAGGCCAATGGTATTGATGTAACCGTAGTACAAGACACCGCAGAACCACACACGCCAGATTCTATTTTTCCAAATAATTGGATGTCGCTTCACAGTAATGGTACTATTTGTTTGTACCCAATGTTTGCTGTAAACCGTAGGCAGGAAAGAAAGCAGCATGTACTTGATGCTATTGATGAAAAATTTGTAGTAGACAGTAATATTGATTTTACAGGTAGCGAAGCCAATCATATTTTTCTTGAAGGAACAGGTAGCATGGTGCTTGATAGAGACAAACAAATAGCTTACGCCTGTTTATCACCAAGAACTGATAAGGGTTTGCTAGAATTATTTTGTAATCAATTTAACTACACACCAATTAGTTTCATTGCCAATGATGAAAATGGCAGCCCAATTTATCACACCAATGTAATGATGTGTGTTGCTGATAAATTTGTGGTGATTTGTTTGGCTAGTATTACTAATGAAACTGAGAAAAATTCAGTGATTCAGTCAATAGAAAGTAGTGGCAAAACCATCATCGATATTAGCTTTTACCAAATGAATCATTTTGCAGGCAACATGCTACAAGTATGCAACCAAAAAGGTGATGC